>CAILAO010001030.1 GCA_903832105.1 uncultured Pseudomonadota bacterium
ATAAAACCTAACTGAAGCCTGATACGATCTGAAATTCTTAAGCATGTCGCACCTCCTATAGTTTTGACACCCGCGTGACAAAACAAGTCTGGTGGAAATGCAAGTAAAAAAGTGATTGCAGAAACGGTTTTCAGCCTTCCAGATTCCTGCCTTTCTGATTTTCCGCCCCCTGAAATCCTGACTTCCTGCATGCTGCGTCCTGAAGGCCGGGACTGGAGCCAATTAAAATGCGTTTACCCTGCTTTATCCCCCCAAAACCATCGCTTTTAAACCGGTTAAAGAAAGATAAGGATAGCTGACACCATGGCAGATTTTTGCAAGCTGAGGACCAAATCCCCCAGCCAAAATGATCATTAGGTCAGAGTCACACAATTTCAGATCACTTTTTAACTGTTTAATGCTGTTTTGGATCGCGCCACAGGTCATAGACAAAACACCTGAAAAGAGTGCTTCTTTAGTCGTATGTCCCATCGAAAAACGTGCATTTTTGGGGTGTATCTTTTTAAGGTATTCAGCAGCCCAATCATCAACTAAAACTAATGGTAACTTGTCGGTTTTCTCTGCTAGCGACCTTAGACTTGTTTGGAGTCCAGGTATAATCATGCCACCAAGATGTTCTCCGGACCATTTTACGACATCGATCGTCGTGGCTGTACCGCAACCAACGATGAAAGCGAGTCGATCTCGGTGAGAGTCTCGCGTCTTACTTCTCTTCTTGGAAGCGAGAAAACCTTCTATCATTGCGAGTCTATCAATTCCAAGATCGCTTAGCAGGTAGCCGACCCTGCCGTTTGTTTCTTGGTATTGATCCCATCGCCTTATGGGGCGCTTCGGAATTGTCAAAAAAGAAAATCCAGCTTGCGAAGCCTCTGTTTCAAGTTTTTGAAGACCCTCTTTATTAACACCAGCAACATGAAGAGGTATATTTTCGATTCGCCTTCCTCGAAGAGCTTTCTGAAAACGGCAAAAAAGATCTTTCAACACACGTTTTAATTCGGTGCTCTCGGAATCATGATAGGAGGAACTAAACGTCATACTCGGCTCGTCATCGGATGACTTGCTGAAAAATCCCAACTTAATAAGTGAGTTCCCAACGTCCGCCACTGCGAGAGGAAATTCTGTCACACCAGTCATCTGATAGACCCACGCGTATTCACGCGAAACACTTTGCTCTACAAACTCACTCGAATTGTCTCCGACGGATTTTAAAGAAAGACCTCCTCCTTCCTTAACCCCCTGGCACACAAAATATTCATCATTTCTCTCTAGAGAACGCCACAAATGACCTTTTTCAATAGAGTATAGTTCAAATTCTTGGAGAAGAACTTCAGCGGATTCTTGGGCTATAGTTAACCAACGCTCGTTCCAAAAAGAAATAAATCCTCTAGTAACATCATTTAGAGCGAGACTTTGCCGACCTCGGGACAAAATCTCTCTCAATGAAATCGAACCCTTTATTGGTGATTTGTTAATATTAAGACCAATTCCGATGATAACATTTCCCCATCGATCTCCACGAAAAGAGCTTTCGCAAAGAACTCCACCGAGCTTCTTTCCCGCAAACA
Organism: uncultured Pseudomonadota bacterium; assembly: GCA_903832105.1. Taxonomy (GTDB): domain Bacteria; phylum Bdellovibrionota_B; class Oligoflexia; order Oligoflexales; family CAILAO01; genus CAILAO01. Next base: position 1,566 of record CAILAO010001030.1, read on the forward strand.
AAATATCATTGGGCCACTTTAACGTTATACGAACGTGATAAACCTGCTGAAACCATTGGGCAAGAAAAACGGCAACTCTCAGAGGAACAAGCTCTAAGGAGTGGTTTTCAAAAACATCTGGAGAAAGAACGACGGAAAGAAAAAAATTGCCTTTAGGGCTCGACCAAGAATGGTTTCCACGTCCTTTACCTATTGCTTGCTTCTCCGCTAAGACAGAAAATGGAGGTGCTTGACCTTGTAACAACAACTCCGCCGCTGTAACTTGCGTCGAATCGACAGCTTTAACGCGGAAAATTCGCA
>CAILAO010001031.1 GCA_903832105.1 uncultured Pseudomonadota bacterium
GTCAAAGCTAAAGTCTTCAGAAAAGAGATCACGATTAAGCCATAAGACAATGACGAAGATTAAGTCTAAGCGATAGAAGGCTTTTTACGCCAATTGAGTACACGCCCTATCCTGAGGAGCGTAGCGACGAAGGATCTCCCCGGCGAACCCATTGATTCCAGGATATCCTTCACTGCATAGTTTCTGCTGTTGATTTTTAGATCGTCCAGATGATGCAGTTTCAACAACCTTTTTAATCAGTAAAATCAAAAATTGGGATATCCTCAAAACCTGTTTGAGCCTCTACACTAGGAAATTTGGCAAAAAATGAGGATCTCCTTCTTCGAATTACTCTCTTTGGGCCTTATTTCACCGCCAATCTTTTACCGCGCCAAAAAAATAAGATGGGGAAACAATTTATCCAACAAAGTCATCGATTTCGATTGATTTCTTACACCAGGTAATAGACAATTTATCTTAAGTTGAAGTTGTAACAAAGGAATCGGGAGCAAGGCTTTTGGCGTGATTGACTTCACTCTATGAATGAAGCAACGCCGAAGCGGGGGTTATTGCTCATAGACGGAGGTTCTCTGATGCTTAGGACTATAGGAAAGTCTTTTGGTTATGCGGCAAAGGGTTGCATGTGCGTTTGTAATGCCGCGAAGAGCGTCGTGCGCATTGATAAAACATTTCAGGGGCTTTTCAGCGCGAAGCCTGATCAGGGCGTCTTTACTGGTGGCTTACGACGTCGATTCGGCCTTAATCAGTCCGAAGTAAAAGTGACGATCTCCTCGATAGAAAATAAAGTTCGTGATCTTTATCTGAAGATTGGCAAAGTCGGATCGAGTATCGGCGATGAAAAGGGACTTTTTGAAAATGCCGAAATCAAAGAGGTTTACGGACAGATTCGGATATACGAGCGCGAGATTTATGCTCTAAAGAAATACCTCGGCGAGCTGGAAAAATCCGAAACTGAGCACTTGCCTCTGAAGAAGATTTCTTTGAAGTACAAGGACGATCTTGAAAAACGAAAAATGCGCTCGGTCAGGTCAGCCATTGAGTTCAGTCTAAAACGAGCAAAGTTCCCCTTGAGATCTGAGGCAATAATTTTTGAAAAGGCTCTTTATGATCTTCTCGACGAAGAGATGGATATCAAACGGCTTGCCGTTTCAGAACTTGGAAAAATGGGTAATGTATGTGCGGGTCCGGTTTTAAAGGAAATGTTGAAACTTGAAGATCCACAACTTCAAGCAGAGGTTATAAATTCTTTGATTCAACTCGAGGACAAGGACATTTTCGGTGTTTGTAAAGCATTTATAAAACACGAATATCCTGCGATTCGAACAGCTTGTGTCAGAGGTTTATATAAATCAAACAGGCAGGACGCTATCCCGCTTCTCATTTCCGTACTGAACGATGAAAATGCCGAAGTCAGAAACTCCTCCGCGATGCTTCTTGGTTGGCTTGAGGCAAAGTCCGCTGTGATCCCTCTGCTCCAAGCTGCTAAAGATCCCGACAAGCGGGTCAGAAAGAGTGCGATTCTTTCCCTCACAAACCTTAGGGACGATTCTTGCATTCTTTCATTGATCAGGCTTCTCGATGATGAAGACGTAGAGATCAGGGAGAAAATCGTTGGTGCTATTGAGAGAATCGCTGGAGAAAATATTAAGTTTGACGTCCATGATGATGCAAACAGGTCTGGTAACATAGAGAAGCTTAAAGAATGGTGGATGATTCGCAAAAGCGAATTGATCGCTGGAACTTCGTTGCAACCTGAAAAATCTAAGTCACCTGAATCGCCTGAGTCGCCAGACTTATCTGAATCACCTGAGCCAGTAAATATTCGCGCCAAAGAAAAAGGGTCTAAGGGCAAATTGAAAGATAAAAAGGAACAGATTTAATGGCTGAAGAAATCATTTCATCGACTCATATACCAGAGGTTAAAAAAGAGAAAACCGCCTTTAACGACGCTGTTGCTAAACTTAAAGAACTGGCGAAGAAAATTGATTCGAGTGAGCCTGTTGAAGAATTGAAGAGTCAGTACCAACAGATTTTTGACCCCCTCCTTGCAATCGCCGAAGAAGGAAAAGACGTCAAACTGCTGGCCAGGATTCAGAATATAGGCACAACGCTGGACCGAGGCTCAAGTTTGGCCGGACAAGAAGGCAGACTGGTATCTGAGATTACGAAACTAGTCGAAATACTTGAGATCAAGCAAGCCGAGATAAACGGAAGAAAAATAACTGCTCACACTCAAGTGAGCAGGCCTGAAATAAAGCCAGGGGATGGCAAACGCGTGACTGAAGTGACAGCCACACTATCCGAAAGACTAGTAGCTGACGTGTTAGGTTCTTTTTCTTCGCTTGGAGAAAAAGCCATAGACGCTCTCAAAGGAGTCGATCTTCTGGACGAGAGAAATTTTTTGAAGGCTACTGTAGCAAAGCTTGCAGACGCTCTTCACATTTCACCTGACGAAGCCGCCAAAGTTAAGGACCGAGTTAATGAGGATATCAAGAAACGGCAAGAGGCAGAAATAGTTGCGAAGCTTCGCGAGCTTGAAAAGATTAATCTCTTGCTCTTGAAGGAGAGCGAAAAGCTTGTTTCAGAAAACAGCGCCCTTATCGGGTTCAATAAGCAACTTCAGGAAAAATATGGCCTTCTCTTTTCAAGACATCAAGAGATTGAAGCTGAATATAAAGCGCTCAAGAATACGATTGCTACTGCTCAAGTGGAATTCAACAGACTTTCGCTTGAGATCTCATTTTTGAAGGATGAGCGTGCACGACTGGTAGACCTCATCGATGGGAAAAACGATGTCTTGGGCAAACTACTCAATCGGTTCGAGGCGATCAGGACCAGCTATGAATTTGCCAAAGGCGAAGAGGTCGCTTCCAAGGATCTGTTAGCTCACCTGGAAAACCTTCTCGATGGTGCTTTCAAGCAGAAACACTCTCTAGAAAAGAAGGTGGTATCGACAACAGAGGCCTTTGAGAAAATTCATTCAGAAATTAACGATATTATTAAAAAGGGAAAGCTCTACTATTACGAAAAGCTGAACGCTTAGGAAGGTTGCACCGTGGAAAAATTGGACACAATAAAAGAAAAAATGATCAAACTGAATGACTTGACTATAGAGACCAAGGGCGTTGACATGTCCAGGGTTATAGAGAGATTAAATCGGATCGCAAAGCTTAAGCTCGACGATTTTGTCGGATTGTCTGAGGGCAAGTTTGAGCACACGATTGGCGAGATGTTTTCGCTGATTAAGAACCTCGAAGGTCATCTCAGGCATTTTATTGAGTTGAGTGAAAGTCTAAAGGGTGAATCGGTCGAAGTAAATCTTGAGAAAAATAAATTGGCTCAAGATAATGACGAGCTTAACAAAAAGCTTCACGCCATCGAGAACAGTACTCCATTGGTGAAAGACCTTGAAAAGAAACTTGATCTTGCTGTGGAAGAGGTTGGGAAGTTTAGGAGTCTTTACAAGGCGGAGGCCGATAAAGCTGGAACGATGAGAGCTGATCTTGATACTTTGAACTCCCTACTGGCAAAGACAAAAGTCGAGCGGGATGATGCCTACAAGCAAATTGTCTTACTAGAAAACACGCTTGGATCATCTACTAAAGCGGCCAAGACAACTAACTCGAATTAGAGGAATCGTAAAGTGAATAACAACACATTGTTACTTAAACAGCAGCTTCTCGATAGCTGGGATCAGATGAAGAGTCGGTTTCCCGTTGTTCTTAACATCGGGGCGGTCAAAGGCGATTCAGTCAAAGAAGATTTCCTCAGTTATATTGACGGACTTAGATGCGCCGATGAAATAAGAGATTTCTTCACTTTGGATACCAGCGATGCGCATGCGATATTCTCGGATTTGCTGAACTGTGGCGCCATTCGATTTCTCCAGGATGCTGAGAGGTTTCCATTCCTAAAAAATCAGAACAGTGAGCTGCGAAAAAAGATTGATTTTCTGCTTTCTGAGAAAGACAAATTAAGCGGCGAGGAGCTGTATTTGACGAGTCAGATAGTCGATACGGAAAAGACAATTAAGTTCTGTGAAGATAACATTCCAAAGCTCAAACAAACGATCGAAGAAATCAGTGGTAAGCTTGACCCTCTTAAACAGAGCGCTACTGAACTATGGGATTCGAATTCAGAACTTCTGGGTCTTACAAGAGACATGAAGAACAAAGAACGGCAGATTAGGCTTGCTGTTGAGCGTTTGGAAGAAGAACTGCCGAAGGTCATGAGAAAGAAAACAAGAATGATCACGCAAATCAAGACCCTCGATACCAAGGTCAATGTCAGCAACATAGAAAAGACCAAGGTAGAAAAGAAGCTCCTGCTTTATCGTGAGGCCATTGACGAAGTGAGCGAATATCTTGAGGACACAAAGGGCCGTATTGACGACATGGTGAGGCGAGGATAATGATAAAATTAGGCACGGTGCGAGGAAGAAAAGATTTCGTATATCGGAAAATGGCAACCGACATCGAAGCAATGAACCGGCACTATACTATCATTCCCGAATATCAAGTGACGAATCTCTACGATGATATCAAGCGCCTAGTATTTGGTGGTATTGCCGATAAATTTAAACTTGTTTTCTATAATCCGGTAAATCCAAGGCAAGTATATCTTGAAAAATCCTATCTAGTGTCGTCTTTTCTCCGTGGCGGGGATGATACGGAAGAGATTGGCGGATATGATTTACCAAACCCCTACGAATTCGATGTTTTCGTAAGTTTTACTGCAAAATTTCAGAGGCTTAACTCGAAAGCGAAGGAAGAGACCCTTCGCGACTTCAATTTTTCATGGCTTGATTCATCAAAGCTGCGTCAATCCTATGAGTCAGATGCTGAAAACAAAAACTTTTCCGGCGCGAGAGAGTTTGAGTGGCAAAGAGAGCAGGAAAAAGATGGAAATAATTCGTTTGATGGTCACGCAGAACCTGAATCTGACTTTTCGAAGTATCTTGAAAGTCGTGCGATAGAGGGCTCTCACAACGGGAGTCCTGAGACCTCTTTCCAGGTCTCTAACGAACCAAGCAAAGCGGGCATGGGCGAAGATTTTGGAAAACAAACGAGGGACAATGTACAGGATATTCCCACAAGAGCTGCCCATGATAAAAAGTTTCCTCTGATGAAACATTTTTGTTCGGGCAAGCCGTTTTTGATTGCCGCATATTCCGATTCACGGCAACTCATCGATGAATTCATAAATGTCTCACGACACCTTGGTCTTAAAGCCGTACAATGGTCATATTCAGAAGGCTTCAAAGCGCTTGGTGACGAAAAGTATTTCGAAAGATATCTCGTTAACGATGGAGGGGAAGTCGGGGGTTTTACCAATGTCAGAATGTCTCCGTTTGAAGCCCTAAGACATATCAAGAACGAAACCAGGGGCGATACTGTTTATCTTCTTGAGGATTTTCATTACTATCTTCGGGCGGAAAACAGTGCGGGATCTGATTTAGCTGAATTGATTTCGCTTCTTAAGTCTCTACCCGAGGTATTAAGCCAGGTGAATAGTTTTGTTGTGGTTCTCGCCCCAACAGTCGAGCTGCCTCCCGAAATTTCCCCAATCTTTGAAATCGTGAAAAACGAATCGATGGGACGAAAATTTCATTATCTTGAGAGATTTGGCAAGGATTTGACAAAGCTCGTCTTGGAGGACAAAGTCAAACCGATTATTGGACGAGATGACGAGATCTTAGAATGTCTGAAGACTCTTTCTCGAATGGAATCAAACAATCCTCTCCTTGTCGGAAAATCAGGCGTTGGAAAAACAGCGATCGTTGAAGGGCTTGCTGCAAGGCTTGTTAAAGGCAATGTTCCGAGTTTGTTTGCACAGAAAAGATTGATTGCCCTCAATCTCAACGCCATGGTATCGGGAACCAAATATCGTGGTGAGTTTGAAAAGAGGCTTGAAGGGTTATTGGAGGAAGTTAAGAGCAACGCCCAGAAAGTCATCGTGTTCATTGATGAGATTCATACGCTTCTTGGGATGGGCGGAAGCGAAGGAGCTACCGGAGCAGAAAATATCCTAAAGCCATACCTCGCCAGGGGCGAATTTCCATGCATCGGAGCCACCACCTACGACGAATATAAAAAATACATTGAACCAGATAGGGCTCTTGCGCGTAGGTTCCAGGTGGTACACATTGCCGAGTCAGATATGCCGCAGACGTTAAAAATTTTAAGGGGTATTAAGCACCTTTATGAAAATCATCACCAAGTCACAATTCATGGTGGAGCCTTGGACAAGTGCGTTGAACTTGCTCATCTTCACCTGGAAAATCAATTCTTCCCAGGGAAGGCGATAAAGATGCTCGACAGCGCATGTGCTTCAGCATCACTTGCTGGGAAAAATATGGTAACACCGGAGCTAGTCGTTAAGGAATTTGATCGGTATTTGTCCGAATAAATGGGTGGGTATTTATGAGTCAAGATCCATACAAAAAATTGAGGAATGTTATTGAACAAGCAGAAAATGCTAAAACGCTCCAGTTAGAAGCAGAAACTCGTTTAGAGGAAGCGCGGAGAATTGAAGCTGATGCCTTGGATAAGGTGAATGAGTGTGTAGAAAAGGCAAAAGAGACTGGGGAGAAAATCAATGAGATGCAAAAGCTTATTGCTGAACTGAAAACGGCAGAGACTCAGTCATCGGCAGAGTTTAGAAATAGGCAGGGGAAGGTCGAAAGAGAGCGAGAGCTACTTCGCTCCTATCTTAACGAGCTTAATAGCAAGATTAAGCAGGTCATACACGATAGAGAGGCCTCGGATGCCTGCATCAAAGAGCTTGAAGGAAAAAACGTTGATCTGCTACGAAATCTCGATCATTTCAAAATGCAGCATGAAAGTATACGACGTGAAATCGAAGCGGAAAAAGTGAAAGTTTTTGCTGAAATGCAGGATAGGCGTAGGAAGCATGATGAAGACATGCTGAAAGAAAAGGAAAAAATCAAAGTAGAACTTGAACTTCAGAAGAAAAAAGAGAAAGAAGAAATCGAACGTCTTAAGGGTGAGAAAAATGCGTTTGAAGAGGAAATGACGGAGCAAAAAAAGACACTCGAACGGCAGATAGAGCAGTTAGGTGAGTCAAAAAAGAAAGAATTGGAAGCAAAACTTGAAGAGCAGAAAAGACTGGCAGAAATTGAGATTGAAAAGCGAAAAAAGACCATAGTCGGCGAGTTGGAGAAAGTCAAAGCTGAAGCCGCTAAAAAAGAAATGGAATTGGAAGACTTACTCTCGCGTGCCGCAGAGGCAATTAGGGAAAGAGATGCTAAATTGGATCTTCTGGAAAGTAAAGTGAAGTACATGGAAAGTGATTATGAGAAACAAAAAGAAGTGGCTGAGAAGGCCCTTGGTGAAAAGGATGCCATGAATGCTGACTATGAACTTGCGTTACGCTCCAGAGAGGCCCTACTCTCTGAGATGGCTCAACTTAAGAATAGAGGATAAGATTTAAAGAAGACTGGATCTATTTCGGTGGTGATCGCTAAAAGGAGTTAAATTATGGTCGATAAGAAATCAGATAAAAACATTCTTGAGGAACTCATCGGTGGAATCAGACAAGTTAGTCAGCACGGAAATCAAGAAAAACTGATGGAAAAGGTTGATAATCTAAGGGAAAGCGAGAAATCCCTAAACGAAAAAATAGGAAAAGATTCGGCAAGAAACGCCGTAGGTGTGGACATCGGAACTTGCAGGGTTGTGAGCATGAAGTATGGAGATGGGGGCCAAGCTGAGACTAAGGATCAATTAAATGCATTTTTGACGATGCCAAATTCGCCTGTTGCTATTGAAATGCTTAAGAAAAACAATATGAAGTTTATCAATATCGAGAAAGATATCGCTGTTCTTGGCTATGACGCACAGGTTTTTGCAAATATTTTCAATAGTGAAGTGCGTCGCCCCATGGAGCAAGGATTACTCAAGCCTGATGAAACGAGCGCGATACCGGTCCTGAAGGAAATCGTCCGTCTTATCGTTGATATTCCTAAAATGATGGGTACCAATCTTTGCTTTAGCGTTCCAGCCCCTCAAATTGGATTTGAAAGCGACTTGGTTTTTCATGAGTCAATCTTAAAGAAATACTTTGAAAGTCTTGGGTTCAATACAAAGAGCATCACCGAGGGCACTGCTGTTGTTCTTTCGGAACTTGCCAACGATAATTATACCGGCATCGGGATCAGCATGGGCGCAGGTATGTGCAATATCTGTTTTTCGTTTTTATCAGTGCCAGTCATTGTTTTTAGTCTACCGCAGGGGGGCGATAACATAGACATTGCCGTTGCGAGAGTCGCTAATGCAACGAGAAATAGAGTAAGAGTCCTTAAGGAAGAGGGATTAGATCTAGCTAAACCACCGAGTAATAAGATTGAAAGTGCATTTCACATCTATTACGAGGATGCGTTAGCGAGCCTTTTGAATCATCTCTCCGCGGTATTCTCGCAGGCCGAAAATCTGCCAAGGATCAATCACGCGATACCCATAGTCCTGGCTGGCGGCACCTGTATGCCAAATGGCTTTAAGGCGTTGTTTGAAAAACTTCTTAAGAAAACAAGCCTCCCCGTCAAAGTGTCTGAGGTCAAAATGGCCTCTGATGTACTCAAGGCAACGGCAAGAGGTGCGTTTATCAATGCATCAGTATAGGCGTCAGTAAGGGCATCAATGTCGGCGCCAGCATAGAATCTGGAAACATGGGTATTATCGATAAAAGAGCAAACAAGAGGCTTAGCAACATCAAGGCTGTGTTCCAGTTTGAGCGTACTGAATATGGCGTATTGAATATTTCTAACGGTGGTCTGCTTATCAGCTGTCCTGAAGGATTTGATTCTGGTGTGATCGAACGCCTAGAGGAAAGAGAGTTCGACTTTAAGCTGATTGACGCAATTTCAAAAAGTGAAATGTACTTAAAAGGAAAAGGCATCAGATTCGAGAAGGACGACGATCAAATCAAGGTTGTTTCCATCGGTATTTCCTTCGATAAATACCCAAAACAGCGAAGATACGCGCGGACTATTGCCATCGGCGGCGGAAAGGGCGGTGTTGGCAAAACAATTTTATCGACTAATCTGGCGTTGAGTTTGGCCCAGACTAATAGTCGATCAGTCGTAGTGTTTGACGGGGATTTTGGAAACGCGAATTGTCACACACTTCTCGGTATTACAAAGGTTGAAAAGTCACTTGAAGACTATTTCTCCGAGAATCTACCCTTAAGTGCAATCATTCAACCTACTGCTTACTCTAACGTAAGGCTTGTTTCTGGGGCCTCCAACAAGATCGATGGTTTTTCTGAGCAGCCGCAAAAAAGAAGAAAGCTTTTCGAAGAAATAAGAAACATCGATTGTGACTATGTGCTCATTGATCTCGGAGCTGGTGTCGGGAATGAAACTCTAGACTTATACAATTTTTCCGATGAAAAACTCGTGGTTGTGATGCCGCAATTCACGTCCCTAGAAAACGCGTATACTTTCATCAAGTCAGCCTTTATTCTTGACTTGAAATCGAGGAAGAATCTTGCGGCTATTTATGAGGAAAACGGATATGATCTTGAGGCGTTAAGGGATGCTGTTAAGAAAACTCCTGACGATGATGAAGTGCGGCTGGAATATGACAGATTGATTTCAAGTCAAAGTTTTAGGGTGATAGCAAATTATCTTACTGAAGAAAAAGATTTCGTCATCGTTTCAAATCTTCAGAAAATAGTTAAAGAGTATCTGGACCTTGACTCAAGTTTGGGAGGAAGGCTTAGCGCTTCGAAAGAGGTCAAAAGTTCAGTGAACAAATTGACCCCGTTTGTGGCATTAAATGCAGATTCGAGCAACAGCAAGGAATTGTTAGTCCTTGCTCATAAGCTTGACACGGAATGGAGAACAAGAAATTAAGGTCATAAAGGCGGTTCACAGCAATTTAAGTTTGGAGAAGAACATGAAAGACTTCGCAAAATGGTTAGGTACAATGATCGGTAATCTGGTAGTTTTTTTGAAATCAAGCAAGGCAGCTTATTACAACGAAAACGAAGTAAGTGCAGTGACCGCGTCTAACCCGAAGAATGCTCCGGAACCCTCACATTCTTCAGAAGAACTTCCGCCCCCAGAATCCCCAGCTCAGGTGGTCGAGGAAGAGCAGCCCGTAGAGAAAGAGGAAACTTCTCCTCTCGAAGATTTAACCGCGGAAGCTGTCTCTGAGAAAATCACAGAGCATGAAGAACCGGAAGATATTCAAGCAGAGGGTCAGGAAGACGTCTCGTCAGACGATACTGAAGAGGACGACCAAGGAGATGAAGTTACTAGCAAAGCCAAGAGCAAGAAAAAAAAGAGCCGAAGGCGCTGATTAGGGCGCGTACTCGATTGGCGTAAAAGCCTTCTATCGCTTAGACTTAATCTTCGTCACTGTCTTATGGCTTAATCGTGATCTCTTTTCTGAAGACTTTAGCTTTGACTAAGCTTAGAAAGCATTGAAACTATATCAATGATGCACTCTTTACCTTCATCGATCAAAGCGAAATCAGCAA
>CAILAO010001032.1 GCA_903832105.1 uncultured Pseudomonadota bacterium
CAATGCGTAGCTTTTTGTCTCGCAGGGTATGAATAAGTTCTTTTTTAAAGATGTAGCGAACCGTTTTTAACATTTAGATTTTCCAAAAACTATTCAATATGCTTTTTCAGTTTCCTAAATGACAGCGTCAGAAAAAACCCCGTAACTGCCGCCAAAAAGGCCACTTTATGTGAAATGTCTCCAAATGAAATACCTTTAATCAAAAGTCCTCGCAGAGCCTCAAGATAGTACCGCGCGGGCACGATCGTCGCGATATACTGGACAATTTCCGGCATGCTTTCAACGGGAAAAACAAAACCGGAAAGAATAAAGCCGGGTAGCATTGACGATAAAATCGCAAATTGCACGGCGACAGCTTGCGATGTTGCTATAATAGAAATGAGAAGTCCTTGGCCAAGACCAGCAAAAAGAAAAACGACAGTGACAATGATCACCTCCCAAAAAGATCCCTTGATCGGAACAGAAAAAAAGTAGCGCGAAACAAGTATGACCAAAAAAAACTGTAACATTCCAAGAAAAAAGTACGGGATCATTTTTCCAAAGATCAGCTCCCACTTTTGAAGCGGTGTCACGACAAGCTGTTCAAAGGTTCCCCGCTCCTTTTCTCGCACAATGCAAAGAGCCGTTAAAATGACATTCATCATGCCTAATATGATGGCCATAAGACCAGGAATAATAAATATCCTACTTTTTAGTTCTGGGTTGTACCAGACTCTCGACTGCGTCGTTATGGCTGGCTTAAGGAGCGCAGCCGCCCCGCTTTTTGCGGCGTTTTGCATCGAGGCAGCGAGATTGTATTCATTTAGGATCTTCTGCAGATATCCCATAGCAATCATTGCAACATTATTGTCAGTCCCATCAACAATCACCTGAACAGTGTTCATCTCCTTTCGCTTAGCTTGCTTTTGAAATCCCGTCGGAAATACCAAAGCAATTTTTGCGACATCATGAATAAAAAGTTCATCTTTGACAATGGGTTCCTTTTCCCATGATACAACCTTGAAGTACCCACTTGACTCAATGGATGAAACAATCTCACGGCTTTCTGAAGAAGGCTCCGGATCGACTACAATCATCGGAACTTCATTAACGTCGAGAGTGATAGCGTATCCAAATAAAAGTAAAAGAATCGCCGGAAGGCCAAAAATCCAGACCAATAGTCTTGGATCTCGACTAATATGAAGGGTTTCCATAACCGCAACAGCCCGTACCCTTCTATTAAGGAGCCGGCTTATCAAGTCGCCTCCTTATTTTTTCGCCCTATCAGCGCGAGGAAAACATCTTCTAACATTGGTTTAATGGGGTGAATATGATGGACCAAGCAACGAGCGTTAATGAGCCTTGCTTTAATGCTTTCTTGTATGTTTGAACCTGAAGCCTCGGCGGGTGTTAGGAAATGAAATTTTAATCCGAATGGTTCGACATAGGATAGGTCCATGTTTTTCAACGCTTCATTAACCTGCGAGAAAGGTTCCGCTTCCACTTCGAAAAGGGTTCCTTTTAAGACTCTGGTTTTAAGGTCCGTGGGTGACCCTTCAGCAATGATCACTCCCCGATCCATGAGCGTAAGTCGATGACAGTGCTCTGCCTCATCCATGTAGTGGGTCGTTACGAGAACTGTGACTCCGCTGGCCGCCATTTCGTATATCAGATCCCAAAACTGCTTGCGGCTGATGGGATCGACACCGGCGGTCGGCTCGTCTAAAAAGAGAACTTTAGGCTTGTGCATAACGGCGCATCCCAAAGCCAACCGCTGCTTCCATCCTGCAGAGAGAGTGCTTGTAATGAGGTCTTCTTTTCCATTAAGACCCGCCATATTGAGAACCCAAGCTGAACGTTTTTTTATATCAACTCGATTGATCCCATAGATTCCGGCAAAAAACTCGATATTTTCAGCAACTGTCAAATCTTCGTATAGAGAAAATCGCTGAGACATGTATCCTATGTGTTTCTTTAATAAATCAGCCTCCATCGCTATATTAAAACCAGCAACGCTTGCCATGCCCGAAGTTGGCGCAAGTATCCCGCAAAGCATACGAATAGTTGTTGTTTTCCCCGCGCCATTAGCGCCAAGGAATCCAAATATTTCACCTTTTCCTACTGAAAAACTGATATCGTTGACGGCGCAAAATGAGCCAAAACATCGCGTAAGATTTTTGACTTCTATAGCATTCATAGCGGGCATATGCCCTCCCGATGCTTCTGAATCAGACTCATAAAGGCTTCTTCAAAAGGACTTTGGATCGCATGACGTACGCCCTTTTCGAGACTTTGACTACGCGGTTCCTCACGCTGTCCTTTAATAAGCGACGTCGGAGTTCCGCAATACAAAACTTTTCCATCATAAAGAAGAGAGATTCTCGTACAACGCTCTGCCTCGTCCATGTAGGGAGTTGATACCAAAATGGTCGTTCCGCGTCCCAGTAAATCATAAAGAAGTCCCCAAAGTTCTCGTCGACTGACGGGATCAACCCCATTAGTTGGTTCGTCGAGAATCAAAATGTCGGGGGCATGAAACAAGTTGCATGAAAGCGCAAGCTTTTTTTGCATGCCGCCAGAAAGACTCTTTGCGAATTTTTTTACATGCTCATCAAGGTGCGAAAAGGCGAGAAGCTCTCTTCTTCTCGTCATAAAAGCTTCACCCGTCACTCCGTAAAGATCCGCGAAAAATTTCATATTTTCATCCACAGTGAGATCGCCATAGAGAGAAAATTTTTGTGGCATGTAACCAATATGGCGCCTCACGGCGTCAGGATTTTGCGCTACGTTAATTCCCTGCATCGTGACGATTCCACTCGTTGCTCGAATTGCGCCAACAAGAAGTCTCATTGTCGTGGTCTTTCCCGCGCCGTCGGGACCAATGAGGCCGAAAATTTCTCCATGCTTCACATTAAGATGAATTCCGTCAACAGCCTTTACGAGCCCCATCTTTGTGTCAAAGCTGCGAAAGAGATCTTTCGTAAAGATCACGCTATCGCTTGAAGCTGCCATGTCGCATAATTCGGGCATATTATGTTTGATGCTCGAGTTTAATAGTCGCAGGTAATCCAATCTTAAATATTCCTTCTGGATTTGGAATGGCGACTTTGACGCCAAAAACCATTCTTACGCGTGCTTCTTCAGTTTGCACATTTTTAGGCGTAAATTCCGCGACGGATGAAATCCAAGTCACGCGCCCTTCAAATACACGCCCCGGAAAAGAGTCAATCGTAACGCTCGCTTTTTGACCAACCTTCACGCGCCCCAAATCCTGCTCAGGGATATAAATCTTGAGCCAAACTTCGCTCAAGTCTGCAAGCTTGACAAGTGTACCCCCGCTAGGAACAAGTTCTCCCGATTCAAAGTAGCGCTCGACAATCATTCCTGACGCCGGAGCAGTCACCGTCGCATAGGCAATTTTTTCGCTCAAAGCCTCCATCTGAAATTGGAGGCGTTCCCGCTGCTTTTTCGAGGCTTCGAGTAAGGACGCAACCTGTTTATTTGCCGTCTCGGCGTCATCAACCTTTTGCTCAGAGACACTCCCTGAACGCGCGACCCCATGAAGTCTCTCAAGACCTCGCTTGGCGCTGGCAAGTTTGACTTCAGCTTGCGCAATATCAGCTTCGGCCGCTGCAAGTCCCGACTCGAGCGCCTTTTTTTCTGCCAGAAGATCGCGATGCCGAATCACACCAATTAAATCGCCGGCTTTTACAATGTCGCCTTCTTTCACCCGAATAGAGTCAACAATGCCCCCAAGAGGAGATCCCAAGGAATACTCAGTCGCCTCGATCGTACCCGTACCTGCGAGTCTGATATTCTGGAGAAAAAACACACCAGAATAGGAGTAAACGAAAATAGCCCCAATGGCGCCAATAACGAGTAATGTCGGAATTAATATTTTCTTCATAAGTGATCCTTACTTTTTCGAAAGTGAATCAATGATCATCCCCATGGCTCGTTCTAAATCAAGTTTTGCCATGATGTGATCATACACAGATTGAAGTTGATTAAGTTTAGCCTGAAGAAGCCCGATATCCGCGTCGAGAACGGCACTGTTGGTAACCGTGCCGTTTTGAAAGCCTGTTTTAGCGACAGTGTATGCTTTCTCAGCAAGTTTAACATTGCGTTCGAAAGTCGTTCGTCTTAAGGCGGCATTTTGGGTCGTAAGATAGGCCGAGCGAACTGCGAGGCTGACAGATTCTTTGACGGATATAAGCATGTAATCTGTCTCATTTTTTTCAGACAATAATTGTTTGGTCTGGGCACTCGACACAAAACCATCAAAAATCGGCCAGCTAAGCTGAGCAAAGAGGGAATAGCCGCTTCCCCATTCTGCTTTCATGTTGGAAGGATTTGCGTAGTCCCACTTTCCGCCAAGGTTAAGGCTAGGTCTATCGCGAGCTTCCGCAGCGAGCGTCTGACGAGAGAGCATTTCTTTTTTTACTGATAACGTTTTTATGGCTGGATTTTTCCCATACGCTGATGCAAGAGCCTGATCAGCGGTAGTCATTAACGGGCTAAATGCAATAGCTCCGTCGAGATCGACGAAGTCTTCCGCTTTAATTCCCGTTAGATTTTTAAAGTTTAATTCTGCCAATTTCAATTTATTGCGTGCAGCGTCTAATTCAGGTTTCAGATTTTCAAGACTGACTTCCGTTTGAAGTTGGTCAAACTCGGCCGCGAGTCCTCCCTTGAACTGGGCGGTCACATCGCGAAGGTGTTTCTCTTTTTGGGCTAGCATGCGTTCAAATAGAGCGATTTGCTCATTTAAAAGAAGCATCGAATAAAACATTTTTGCTGTTTCGAGAGCAACATTCTGCCGTTCTTCTTCGAGAACAAGCGAAGCAAGATCAATTCCTAGTTTTGCCGCTTGATACTGGTCGTAGTCCGCCCACCAAGCAAAGACGTT
The DNA here is from genome assembly GCA_903832105.1 of uncultured Pseudomonadota bacterium. Lineage (GTDB taxonomy): Bacteria > Bdellovibrionota_B > Oligoflexia > Oligoflexales > CAILAO01 > CAILAO01. The sequence goes on from CAILAO010001032.1 coordinate 4,889, forward strand.
CTGACCGAGACTGAGCGAAACCTTTCGGTTGTCATGATAGCCCATGGGAATTTTTCTCGATACTGATGGCGCGTTGGGAATAGGAGAAGGAATATTCATCTCAATTTCCTGAATCGGATCGAGATAGGTATAGCCGGCTTCAGCTTTGAGCTGAGGGAGAAAGGGAGCACGGGCGAGAGTGCGACCCGCAATAGCTTTCTGAACCTGCTGCTGTTTTGCCAAGATCCTGGGATTTTGCGATAGCGCCCTTTCAACTGCATTCTTCAGAGTTAATTTAGTCTGAGGTGTCATAGCACCAGTAAGAAAAAGTCCAAAGAAAGAAAAAATGAGGCCATTTTTAACAACAAACATTTTACTCAAGAGGGCCTCCCAACTTGCTGCTTGCCGGTATGGGTATTTCCTTAAGATGCAACATGGATCTAACATTTTCGAGCACGACCTTTAAAATTGCACCGATCTCTTTTCCAGTGTAACCCTTCCAATTGAGCGCCCGGACCAAAGTCTCACGAGCAACCCTAAAAATGATAACTTGGCTGATGATTGTTGCGACCATCAATATAACTTTTTGACTCGTAGGTGAGGTTTCTAAGATGAGTCCCACCAAATGAGACAACGTTTTTTTAAGGGGACTAAAAAGCTGTTCATACATGAGGTCAAAAGCACCTGTCGGCTCGCGTTGTTCGCTCAAAATGATGCCTTGCCAAAAACGCGCCTCGGGGGAAGAAAGCATCGTTCGCATGACAGTTTCTAACATCTGACAAATAAGTTTAAAGCAGTCGCGCTTCGAAAGATCATTTTTCCCTAGTTCAGCATTCACTAACTCAAAACCGGGCGCGATTTTCGCTTGAATCTGCCGCACTATGCGCTGGACGGTGGCAATATACAGCCCTTCCTTGCCACCAAAGTGATAAGAGATCGAAGCGAGGTTAACACCCGCTTTTTCGGCTAACATCCTTGTACTCGTACCCTCAAAACTGTACTTACTGAAAAGCTCAACGCCGGCCTCAATCAGCCTATTTTTAGACTCCTCTCGGGAAGATATTGATTGAACTACGCTAGTTTTCATAAAACCACCTGCGCTAAGAGTAAATCAAACGATCGTTTTAATCAATCGTTTGTTTTATTGAGAGCACCTTAAAATCCGAAACCCCTCGTCCAGCAAGTGCTCACTGCTTATGGCACGCGCGATATCGTTAATTCTGTCTACTATAGCGTCTGATTTCGTGAGGGGAAGTTTTTTTAAGTTTTTGTCCGTCTAAAACAAGATCAGACTTGTTCCTCTGAAGTCGTCCTATTGTTACTGCAGAAAATGGTGGGAAATTTGACCGTAAGATGGGGTCAACGTCAATGCAAGGTTGTCCCAGAGCGCGTAGTCCCACATGAAATAAACCGCGCGCGTCGACGAAAACCCCAAACTATAACGCCGCGACCAATCCATCGCGCAATCGAACATCCGTTGCTTGGACGTTTTGCCGACCTCGCCCCCTTCCATGTCCGTCTCTCCGGGGAGCTGGTTGATCGTGTTGCCCTGCGAATCTTCGACCGCTTCGATCGTTCCTTCGACGTTCGGCAGGTACGCAACCCCAAACGCCGCACGCCCCCCAAGATCCGCCAACCCCGCCCTGGGACGCATGATATTTGTTCCTAATAGGGGAATTTGGATTGTCGTGCACGAGCAAAGAAGAATGGGGAATACGATCAATAGAAGCTTTTTCATGATGCCCCGCCGTTTCGTTTTTTAATAAAGTATTTTGTGTTCGAAACAAACACGACCAATACAAATCCCAACCTGAGAAAAGTTATTGAAGCAAATTTGTGGTTCTATTTAGGATCAGTCTTCCTTCTCGACGCCCTTCGTTGCTTGATAACGATCAATGATCTTCTTAGCAATCGGAGCGGGAGTATATTCATAGGTTGAGAGACTCATTGTATAAATACCGCGACCTGATGTTAGCGCGTGAAGGACGTTTCCGTACTCTAGGACCTCGTCCATCGGGACTTCAGCCTTGATCACCTGATTGGCACCCTGTGGATCCATGCCCAGAACACGACCGCGACGGCTGTTGAGGTCTTTAATAACGTTGCCCATATTTTCTTCGGGAATAATAATTTCAAGGGCCATAACGGGCTCAAGAAGCACCGAATCAGATTGTTCCATCGCCTTTTTGAAAGCCATGATGCCAGCTCTTTGGAATGCAAAGTCAGACGAGTCAACATCGTGATAAGAACCGTCGACCAAGGCGACTTTCACGTCAACGACAGGATAACCGCCCAGAATGCCTTTCCGCATGGCTTCGATAACGCCTTTTTCAACGGATGGAATGTAGTTTCTCGGGATGACACCGCCCACAATTTTATTATCGAATATAAAACCGCCATTTCGCGGTAGAGGACTCACGTCAATCCAACAGTCACCATACTGACCGTGGCCGCCAGATTGTTTTTTGTATTTTCCTTGAACCTTGACGGGTTTGCGTATCGTTTCGCGATACGGAACCTTTTGGGTTTTAAGGGTGACCTTGGAACCATACTTTCTAAGAAGACGTTCAACGGTCACTTCAAGATGGGTTTGACCCATACCTGCAAGAATCATCTCGTGAGTCTGCTCATCGCGGAAGAATTTAATCGTGGGATCTTCCTCAGCGAGTTTTGTTAAGCCCCCGGCAGCTTTCTCCTCCGTCTTTCCCTCGGCCTCGACTGCAAAGGCTAGCACTGGTTCCACATACTTTATGGTCGGAATCGTTACATTTTCTTTCATATCGCAAAGTGTATCGCCCGTGCGAACGTTGGCCATCTTAACAATGACTCCAATGTCGCCCGCGGTAAGCTCTCCCACCTGGATCATCTCTTTTCCTTGCATCTTGTACATGTGCCCGGCTTTATCTTTCTCATCGCGTGTCCCGTTATAAATCGGCTGATCAGCTTGTTGAACACCTGACATAACGCGAATGAAAGAAAGTTTTCCGGAAAACGGGTCGATTGTCGTTTTAAATACAATGGCAGAGAAAGGCGAAGATCGATCTGGTTTTCTTGGAATTTCTTTCTCTCGGTTTTTATCCATAGGATGATAGCCGATGATGGGTTTGACTTGCGTGCGTTCAACGGGACTCGGAAGAAGGGTCGTAATGGCATCCGCCAGCATTTTAACGCCGGCATTCTGGAGAATCGAACCGCAGAACACTATCATGATCTGGCGGTTGAGAATGGCTTTCTTGAGACCTTGCATCACCTCATCTGCTGTAAGCTCGCCACCTTCAAGATATTTTTCAAGAAGAACATCGTCCGACTCAGCAACTTGCTCAATTAATTTGTGCCTGATTTCTTTTGCTTCTTCGGCAAGATCTGCTGGAATATCGATTTTCTTGCCAGCGCCGTCCCTGTCCGCAATCGCTGTCATATTAAGAATGTCAACAATGCCTGTGAAGCTTGCACCTTTGCCAATTGGGAGCGCAACAGGAATAACGGGCACATCGAGCGTTTCTTCCATTTCAGAAACCACTTTTTGGAAGTCCGCTTGGTCGCCATCCATCTCATTCACAAAAATAATCGACGATGTAGCAGTATCCTTGGTCATCGACCAAAGTCTTGCATTCTCAGGTCTCAAACCGAGCGCTGCCGAGAGCAAAAACACCGCACCGTCAGCGGCAGGAAGGGCGCTGCGAGCAAGTTCAAGAAAATTGATATGCCCGGGGGTGTCGATAATATTTACGAAAGAATCTTTCCAATTAAAAAAACCAGTGTGCGGTGTGATGGTCATCTTCCGCGCTGATTCTTCAGGCTCCATCATCATAACGCCTTCGCCTTTTGTAGTAGATCCCATTTTGGGAATCGCCTTTGCATTAAACAAAAGGGCCTCTACTAGTGAGGTCTTGCCGCCCCCGCCGTGAGATAACAGAACAACATTACGAATGTTATTAACATTGGGAGCCGTGGTCATGAATCCTCCTTCCAATTAATTGATGAACCCTGCAGAACATATTAATGGATTGTTTTTGTGGCAAAATTGCCATCTCCTCTATTGCATAAAGTGAGGGTGATTAATCTACCTCAACTACAGGAAAAAGAGCAATTTAAAAACGCAAAAATCAGCACTTTATGCAGGGTCTTTAAAGTGATGACGGCTATTTTCCACATTCACCACACAAAATACTGAATCCTGTACGGTTTTTCCTTCCAATCTCAGGACGCTCCATACTATAATGACAAGCAAGATTAGCCCATTAAGGGAGTTTTTGGGGGACCCAGTGTGCAGGTAGGCACGCTAGAGGGTATTGTTATTTTTGGCTTTTTTTTATGAAAGGGAGGTCATGGGCCATGACGTACAAGAAAACTAGAAAACAATCGCGGAGACCGTTCTTAGTTTTTGTAAATCTTTTCCTGGGTATGGCCCTATCTTTAGGCGCCTACGCAGCTTTAGGCAATTCAAGTCTCTTTTCTCCGGACCAAAACCCTGAAATTGCAAGTAAAATCAGTCCAGCACTCATGAAGTCTTTTAAGAAAGACGCCCAAACCTATCCAATCCTAATCATGCTGAGGGA
>CAILAO010001033.1 GCA_903832105.1 uncultured Pseudomonadota bacterium
ATTTCTTGTTTGAAGTTTCTCGGCATTAACACTTGAGAGGTTACTTCCGTCCACCGAGGGAAGTTTGCCTTCATTAAGCTGCACGATTTTATTTCCGGTTGTTCCGGCGTCGACCGTGATGGTGCCTGAATCCGTGAAGGTGCCTCCAGTGAGGCCGCTTCCTGCCGTGATCTGCTTGACAGTGCCGACGTTAGATCCGACGGTGAGTTTTCCGTCGCTATTATAAACGATGGTATCGTTATCGATTGGAGTTTTTAATGCGAATGGAATAACTGAAAAACGCTGCCTTGGAAATGTAGCTCCGCTCTTCACATCTTTGACTTCGATGTAAACTGGAGTCGAAGGGTCTTGAAACACTTGATGAAAATCTGCTGGGGTTAAGGCGATGTTAAGCTGGAAAACGCCTTCCGCGATGCTAGTTGCAGGAAATGAAATTGGACTTGGTACAATCGGTGAGCCACCGGCTCCCACATTATAAAAGCTGACTTCGAGATCAAGTTTTCCATCTTGACCCGAGATCGGTGCGCCGTTTGCCTCGGTAAGGCGTGCTCCGTAGGACAGGTTATATTCTTCGGCATGAGAAATGGGTGCAAGTCCGATAGCACCAATGAAGAGAAATGTTATCGCAAAACTTTTATAGAAAGTGTTCATATATCACCCTCGTTTACCCAACATAAATATTGGAATCCTTCTTAACTTGGCTCTTATCTCGCGCTAGCCCCTTTAAAGGGAAGTCTAGTATGTTCTCTCATCTCATGACATCATCTCCTACTTGTTACAAAAAAGTTCTTCTTTGTTTGTGCGACAAACAAAGGATTTAAGCGCTTCAACATCGGATTTTAGACGAATATTTTCAGCTTTGATTTCTTGATTTTCGTTTTCTATTTTTTGGCTTTTAATGTCTATCTCTTTAGTTACTTCTATTAAAAACGCCGAAAGTTTCGGATAATCCACCGTTTTGATACCATCGGTTCCCGTCTTAACAAGTTCTGGTAATACTTTCTCGACTTCTTGCGCGACGACGCCCACTTGACGACTTTGATCATCGCCATCTTTCCAAAAGAAAAAATAGCCATTTAATTGTCTGATTTTTTCAAGTGAATCTGATATATTCACGAGATCGCGTTTTAGGCGGACATCAGAAAATGTGTTCCAAGCATTGGCGAGAGCGACTGACCCATCACCGCTGACTCCGACTTGGAATTTCTGTGTTGGAAGGTTGTTACCGACGCTTATGCCTAGAGACCCGTCTCTCGTTAAAATAAGCCGGGTAGTCCATGGTCCCGTACCAGCAGGATATCCACCTAGACCGGGTCCATAATTGTTTTCAAATGAGAAACTATTGTTTGCTACGAGATTATTGCGCGCACCAACATTCCAACTAGCTGGATTATCTGTCTGATACCAAATTCGAGCGTAGCCATTTAGACCCGTAGACTGAAGTCTGGCTTCTGCGTTTACCGCAGTTGAAAAAATATGCAAACTATTTCGTGGTATCGATGTTCCGATGCCAACGTTTCCTTGATCAGAAATAATCATTTTTGTGTTATCAGATGAGTCATCTGCGCGGAAAATCGACTTATAAAGGGTGATTGGCTCAGCAGTTGATGACGTGGTAAAAGCACTGTCAACTGTTAGAGTGGTATTGTCTGAAATTGCCGTAATGGTTCTAATTTCACCTCCAATACTGATTCGATCCCCGATCCCGGCTTCCACTGAAAATACCGTACTACTCCCGACTACAGATGTGGATAAGGCCGTTTTTGTGGCTGAACCAGAAAGAGTAATATCGCTTGGCGTGCCTTTGACGGTCAATTTTGATAAATTCGCGCCAGTGCCAATACCAACGTTGCCAAAAAAGAAGGCGCCGCCATCGCCGCCGAGATAAAGTCTCGGCCACACTTGGCCGCCGTGGTAATGAGCCAAGACCTTGTAATTCAAATCAGGTAGATTTATGGAATTGGTCTTTATGATTGGTTGCCCGTTGGATATAGAATCAAAATCTCGGACGACCGTTAGTGTATCGGAGGGATTCGTTGTTCCAATGCCGACCAGACCGTTGGATTTGATTCGCATTTTTTCGGAACTTACTTGATTAGACGTCGTATAAAACACCATGTCGCTTGAAAATCCAGCAGTTGACGCGTCGGCAGCGGTTGCGCCAATTCGCCCCATTGGGAAAACACCTCCCTGATTACCAACCCCATAAATATCGATCGATGGGCCATCTCCAGAGGCATTATTGAGCGTTGATTGCAACCTCAGTAGAGGAGTTAATCCCAACTCACCCGTGGACTGCTCTAGGTGCAACAAGGTCTGAGGGGAGGTCGTCCCAATGCCTGCCTTCCCCGAATCATCAATCACGATACCAGAATTTTGCACCAGTTTTCCAGTCGTCCCATCAAATCTCGCAATTGCGTTGTCTGTAACCGAAGCTGGCCCAACGACTTTTCCATCAAGCTGTGGCTGGATCGCGCTTGTCACGCCATTAAGATAGCTAAATTCAGTATTGTCAATTGCGCCGCTACCAATCTTAGCTGAGTCCACACCAGAAGCAATCTTAGCGGACGTCACAGCATCATTAAGAATCTTTGTTGTCGTTACGACGTCTGCAGAAAGGCCTGCTGGTTCATAAACACCAGAGTGGTTATGCGACACGTCCGATTTAAGGGCTAAGGCGTCAAACACCGCGTTTTGACTTGGAGCTTTATCTGTTACGGCATCGGTAATCGCATCACCCACAGCGGCAGACTTTGCTCTTGCATCGGTGTAATAAAGGTTTGTGCCTTCTGAGACGTTAGTTGTCGTGAGAGTTACTGCACCTGTTAACGTGTTGACGCTAGTGACCGGAGCTGAAGCTTGATCAGTCCACGACAGATTTCCAGAGCCATCAGTTTTAAGAAACTGCCCGTTAGTTCCTGTGCTTCCTGGAAGCGTGAGTGTGAGATCGGAGGTGATACTGCCCGGAGC
>CAILAO010001034.1 GCA_903832105.1 uncultured Pseudomonadota bacterium
AAGGAAGATAAAAAACGTCTAAAAGAGGCGGGCCTCATATGTCGAGGGGGTGAATATCCTCTTTTTCGAAGCTACCTGCCAACTTATGTTCCTTGGCAACTTGATGACGATGAAGCCTTATTTTTAGCAGACTGTTTTGAAAACGCGTGTGAAGTTTCTCTTTTTCAAAAAGAAAATTCTGAATATCTAATGTCCCGAGGGCAAGATATGGTCTTTGTGAGAAGGATGAGTTCTGAATCGAACTGGACTGGAGAATGGGAAAAGGTGCGTGGAGCAGTTACTTCTCTTGTGACCCCAATCAGGTTTTGCGATGAAATTATTAGAAGTGCCAAAAACGGGATCAAAATAAAGTCTGGAATTTGGGAACTTGATTCTATGTTTATTCCATCACCAGTGAAAGAAGGGTTTAAGCGTCCTTGTTTTCCAAGACTCATACTTTTTGCCGACAGAGAGTCCACATTTATTTTGGGTCAGGAGATTATCGCACCAACAGATAACCAGTACGAGAGCGCTGCAAAAATGATTTTGGATGCCTTTCGAAAGTATAATCGAATTCCCGAGGCTCTTCATGTTAGAGCGCCAGAAATGAAAATTGCCTTGGAAGACCTATGCAATAAGCTGAATATTGAACTCGATCTTGCCGAAAATTTACCGGCCATCAACGAACTAAAAAAGAGTCTTCTTGGATATCTAAGAGGTTGATTCCTGTATAAATTTGGACCCCCATCACTCTAACCAACACGGGTGTCATATCAGATTAGCAGGTGATTTCGTAGTTTTTTGGTGTAAAGTTATTATGCAAGTGTATAATCATAAAGGAATAAGTAAAACTATTTCGCTTGATTTTATTGGGTTTTTATTGGAATAGTACTTGCAGTTAAGACTCTGTAGATGTTTTTAGTTTCTGGGAGATCTGTATATGACTAATAGTACAAATAAAACTAAAAGAGTTAGAGAATGGCAAGAAATATTGGCTAATATTGCTGATCTTAACGACGACGCAGACTATAAACAGCAAAATCCTGTTATAGACAAATGTCTTGAAGAGTACAAAAATCAGGAAGATGGTCTTGATACTAATCAGGATGTTGGGCGTGTTGCGAAGTCAATTGGAAAAGATGAAATAAATTTTTAATGTCAAGAATAGAACCGTTTGGAAATCTTTATTCGACTGTTGAACAAAATAGCTTTCGAATCATGTTTGATGCGAACGTGCTGATTGCCCTGTTAGACGAAACTCATAAGTATCACGAATATGCAGAAAAATTATTTGGTCATTTATATGTTGCCGGTAATGAGTTGTTTTATGTGCAACCATGTTATCTGGAAATTTTGGATTTTTGGAGGCGTCGGAGCATTACCAAATATCTGAAAGTGTTATTTGCTGATGTAAACCAGCCAATGCCAGGACGCTTTGATAAAGCCTATAGGTATCATGTAGACGAACTAAAAAAACATTCAGATGGTCGTGACGTAGGATATTTTCAAGATTATGCTATCAAAGATCTACGTGATCATCTTTTGCGCGTGGGTGGCAAAAATCATCGGGGAAAAGGAAGGGTCCTGTGGACCAATTTATGTCGGAGTGCTTTGGGTGTGCGTATTCCTGCCTGAAGTGACCACCGATTCCTGCGCAAAGTGACCATCGATTCCAATTCAAAATGACCGCCGATTCCTGCGCAAAGTGACCATGCATTCCTGTAGGGATGGTCGCCGAATTTTGATCATTCCTTAGCATGCAAACAGAGTCTTAGTTCTTGCTTTCTGCCGGCATTTTTCCGGCAGAAAGCTGGAGACCATGTCTAACTGGAGATTGACCATGAGAATGCTTCGCGAGGTTTTGCGTCTAAGATTTGAATGCGGTTTAAGCACCGCAGGTATCGGAAAAAGTTGCGGTATTTCGAAAACTACGGTTAGCAATTACCTCTATCGATCGATAGAGGCCGGGCTTAACTGGCCGCTTGCCGCTCAACTGGATGATGCCGAACTCGAAGGATTTCTTTTCCCCCTTGCTGTCGATTCTCTGGACAGCGAGTTTAAGTCGTCCGACTGGGCGCTGGTCCACCAGGAGTTGAGAAAGAAGGGGGTTACGAGGATGCTTCTTTGGCATGAGTACAAAGCCAAAAGGCCGGACGGCCTCAGCTACAGTCGTTTTTGCGACACATATCAGCGATTTGTCGGATCGCTGAAACTCAGCATGAGGCAGGAGCACAAAGCCGGAGAGAAGCTTTTTGTCGATTACGCTGGCAAAACTGTGCCGATTTACGACGCCCAA
>CAILAO010001035.1 GCA_903832105.1 uncultured Pseudomonadota bacterium
ATGAAAAGCAATTGACTGAAAGAATGCTTATTGGTTTTGAAGATGCCTTTCAAAAAGCATTTCCAACTCACGATAAACTTAAAAAAGTGCTTTCTTTTATCAAGAGTTTTCGACCAAATATGACAACCGATCCTTTAACAGGTTCAATCTCTGTTTCATTGGGGTTTCAAAGCGTTGGAAAAGATACAAAAATAAAAACGCTGTTCACAGAATTGACTCAAATTGCGCGTGAGTATCAAACCTTGATTGTGTTTGATGAGTTTCAGGACATTATCCAAGTCGAGGAAGCCCAGGCTTTTATGAGACAAGGACTAGAAAGTCTCCCAAAAGGTACTCCTGTCATTCTTCTCGGATCAAAAAAGCATATGCTTTCAAAAATATTTTCGAGTCCGAACGCACCCTTAGCCGGATGGGGTGAAAACTTGGAATTCCCAATGATACCCTATGAAGATTATCATGAATATATGAACGAACGTTTTGCAAAAAATATGCTTTCTATTAACCTTGAAAACTCAATTTATATCCAAGATCTAATGGAAAGAATACCTGAGCCAATAAATATCCTGTGCAATAATCTGATGTCAGATCTGCCACAGAATACAACGATCAACTCAAATCACGTCCGTCAAACTTTAGATAATTTGATAGAAAGAAGCTCAAGCAGACTTGAAGAATATCTTGGCAGTTTTTCACTAGCAGAGCAAAAAGTCCTTATAGGTATAGCCAACACTCAAGAAGAATTTAAACCACAAAGTAAAGAATTTACAACTAAGGTAGGTTTGACTGGCGCAGGAATCGCTAAAATTATTAAAAAACTAGAAAATCACGCGGTGATTTATAAGATTAGCAACCGATACACATTGTCAGATCCAATCTTGTCGCTCTATTTAAGAAAGCAATCTAAATAGGCGAGAAAAATTCACCGCATAACCGTCATCATTAGAAGATTCGATATAGGAACGAGAACGTTCTAATAAAAATTTGCAAATCTCAAATGCTGCATGGTTCGTTCCAATTTTTATGATCTTTCCAGCCTCATCTATGACAAATACGGCATAGATTATACTGTAATCATTAAGCCCCTATACATCTGTATTTATTATAATTTTCATCGCGCTAGGCGTATTTAAGAGCGGCATTAGTCAACAAACTGCGGTCTGCAAAGCGTTAACGCATAGATTCATTTTTTATATCATCGAAGTGAGAGCTTATCTTTAACGTAAGGAGACACGTAATGACTGTTTTCAAATACGACCAACTTCTTTCAGAAGAGGATATTTGCAATCTTCACCAAGAACGAAAAAAAATTGAATCTTATCTCAATCGAAACAGATGTATAAGAGTTTTTGGTCGTCGAAATTTTGGAAAAAGTTCGTTGGTCAAGAATGTCATCGCCAAACACTGGTACGATAAGAATCCGAAAAAAAGGCTGGTGTTGTATGTTGACTTCTATCCTGTAAAAAATGAGGAAAGTGCCAACAGACTTCTTACAAAATGCCTCAATGAAGCGTGTCCTTCCGGCAAGCCTGCGTTGATTCCTCATATCTTCTCCTCTAAAATCGAGTTGCGACGGGTGTTTTCTAGGCTTCCAGCGCGTTGGCGTTTTTAGATGAAAAATTCCATGGCAAAAAATTCTCTGG
>CAILAO010001036.1 GCA_903832105.1 uncultured Pseudomonadota bacterium
AAATCTCTTTGCTACCAGCTTCCAGCTCTCTCCTTTAGCGGCACTACGATCGTAGTTTCTCCTCTGATTGCTTTGATGAAAGATCAAATTGATTTTCTTAAGAGGCACAATATTCCCGCAGAAAAACTTGATTCGTCACTGACGCTTGACGAGAATCGAAATGTTATGGCTCGTCTTCGAAGCGGCCAGTTAAAGCTTCTTTATGTTGCACCGGAAAGATTTAACAATGAAAGGTTTTTGCAAGCACTTCAATATGCCAAAATCTCAATGTTTGTGGTAGATGAAGCCCACTGCATTTCGGAGTGGGGTCATAATTTTAGACCTGATTATCTAAAGCTCGCAAGATTTGCAAAGACTTGCCGAACAGAAAGAATACTTGCCCTCACTGCAACTGCGACCCCAAAAGTCGCTGAGGACATTTGCCGTGGACTTGAAATTGAGGAAAAAAATGTTGTTAGAACGGGTTTTTATCGACCTAATTTAACGCTTCTGGCAACTCATATAGATTCTGAAAACCGAGATGAGATCCTTTATCAAAAATTTTTATCTCGCCCAAGAGGGCCTACTATTGTTTACGTGACCTTGCAAAAAACGGCGGAAGAGGTAGCGCAAAAACTATCTTATAAAGACATCCCAGCAAGATCGTATCATGCAGGGATGGCATCCGAAGATAGAACCATCATTCAAGATGAATTCATGAAATCGAGCGATGGGATTATTGTTGCTACCATAGCCTTTGGTATGGGCATCGACAAGTCGAATATCCGCTATGTGTATCATTATAATCTTCCTAAAAGCCTTGAAAACTACTCCCAAGAAATTGGAAGAGCAGGACGTGATGGAAAAGACTCGATATGCGAGATGTTGGTGGATACCTCTGATGTGGTGGTTCTTGAAAACTTCGCATACGGCGACACTCCGAGCCAGAGTGCTATATACAGTCTCCTTAAGCATATATTTTCACTTCCCGCTCGTTTTGATATCAGCCTCTACGACCTCACAATGACCCATGACATTCGAGAGCTTGTCCTAAAGACAATGCTTGTCGAACTTGAACTCGCAGGGTATTTAAGAAGCCTCACGCCCTTTTATGAGCGATATCAGTTTAAACCTCTCGTCTCCAAAGAAAAGATGATGACCCCCTTTGATAAGCCAAGACAAGAGTTTCTTGAAAAAGTTTTCGACCAGGTTAGAAAAGCTCAGATCTGGCACCATATTGATTTAAATGAAGCAGCCCTTAATATATGCGAATCAAGAGATAGAATCGTGAGGGCTCTGGATTATCTCGCTGAGAAAGGCTTTATTGAGGTTAAAGCTGAAGGACTTCGAAACTGTTATCATCTCTTAAAGAAGCCAAGAAACATCGATGAATTGATGCTTTCCCTTCATAGTTCAGCTGTTATTCGCGAGACTCGTGAGATTGGACGAATCTCCGAGGTCATAGCCTTCACTGAACATAAAGGCTGCCGAGTAAGGTCACTTGTCAGCTATTTTGGTGAGGACTTACAAAAAGACTGTGGACACTGTTCTTGGTGCCTTGGTGAGAAATCAGATCTCACTCATGCTAACAAAAACTGCGATATTAACCCGGACCTCTGGCGGCAGATTCTTGATGCTTGGAAGGAAAAAACCGGACTAGTTGACGATGCAAGATCTCTCGCTAGATTTGCAGCTGGTATCACCTCTCCAAGAATGACGAAGCTTCGCCTGTCGAAGCATTCGTTGTTTGGTCTTTTTAACTGTATTCCCTTTAAAGCCCTATTAAAAAAGGCACATGAATCTTTAGAGGAAAATAAATAAGGGCATAAAGAAATAATAAAACGGAAGATGGAGATTTTTTCTACAATTTGAAAACTAGATTTTTTAACTCATCAAGAGAAAGAGGTACTTTTGAGATGACGTGATCAATTCCCGTGATCTGATCGTCGGTAAAAACCGCATCTGAGGACAAAAATATAGGAAGAAGCGGGCACATTTCTTTGACTTTACTCGCAAATTCGATCCCATTAGTGTCTGATGTTTCGTTAAAATAATAGTCAGTGACAACGCACAATAGTCGCAAAGTGAACTTCGGGTCCGCATCATGTTTAGCGAAAAACTCTTCTGAAGAAGAAAATAAAAGGCAATTTTCATCTGAAAGCTTTTTTCGCCACGCGTCCAGAATAAATGGGTTATCTTCAACAACCGCAACTAAGTTTTTTTCATTCGTGCGCTTAGCAGCGTCTTTTTCAAGCGAGCCCAAAAGCAGACGTAAAAGATGACTCCTTGTCATGGGTTTTGGAAGAAAATAGTTGGCTCCTGCATCCAGCGACATTTTAAAATCTTCAGGAAGACACCGATTGGAGTGAATGCAGATCGTCGCACGGATTCCTGCATTTCGCATGGCTTTTACAAGCTGAAATCCATCAAGAGACTCTGGCCCAAGGTCGATATCGCAGATAACGACTTCGGGAGAATGAGCATTTAAATGATTTAGAGCTTCATTACTATTTTTTGCCGTAATGATTTTAATAAATGGCTGAAGCGGTCCCTTTTTCGCTTCAGCTTTAAGGGCGCAAAGATAAAGGGACTCGTCATCAATAAGAAGGAGTGTAAGGGGATTTTCTTTTTGAGAAAGGTGATCTTTGATTTTAGACTCATAAAAATCCTCATTTTTTATAGAAAGTGCATTGTTTTGAATAGCTGGGAGGACAGCATTTTCATGACCCGTAGTTTGATGCGGTTCGATTAAAGAGATCGCTACATCTTTGCTATGTTTAGGTAATTTGGAAGTAGTTTGATTTAGGGAGTCTTTTGCTATTGGGAGCGTAAAACAAAACTCCGTTTCCTTTGTAAGATTGACCGTACAAAAAATAGTGCCTCCGTGGGCGACGACTATTTTCTGCGCGATGGCAAGGCCAAGACCTGTTCCACCTTTTTTTCCTTTTGTAAAAAAAGCGTCGAAAATCTTTGGAAGGTCTTCCTCTGGGATAGCTGGGCCATTATTTCCAATAGTAAACTGTGTGAATCCGTTCTTTCCAACGTAAATTTCTCTTGTTTTGATTAAGAGTGATCCCTTTAGTTTCATCGCTTGAACAGCGTTATCAATAATATTAGAAAAGACGCGAAGGACCTTGAGACTATCGACATCAATCATATGTGTGTGTTTAAAATCATAAGAAATCTCAATCTCTGATCCTTGTCGAAGCCTAAAAATCTCGTTTAACGATGCCTCAATGAGGCTTTCTGGAGACACTGGCTCTTTCATAGGATCAGCTGTAGACCCCATTTCCATAATGTCTTGAAGTAGTCCATTTACAGATGAAATAGACGTCTCAACCTCTGGGATGAGCCTGGCAAGAACCCCTGCAACTTTTTCTGGGGTAGAGGCCGACTGAAGTACGCCAAGACCCATTCTTAAAAGAGTAAAGGGTTTTCTCACATCATGGGCCAGCATTTGTGTGGTTCTGGCAATGGCCGCAGTTTTTTCCGCCTCGCGACCCACCAGCATGATTGCCACAAAGCGTTTCACGAGAATGGCAGAAAGGGCGATGATAAAGCAAAAGAGACCCCAATGAAGAAGATGCTTTTTCCAAAGCATAAACCCAAAGCCGATGAGCCAGTCGTGAATCAAAAATAGAAAAAGTGTGAGCATCGCCAAAGCAAAATAACGGGCATACTCTTTCTTTTGAAAAACAAGACGAACGCTGGAAATGCCAAATAGTATGACTGAGAAGGGGGCGATAAGATTAAAATAAAAAAGTGTTCTATTGATCGAAGTCATGTCGAAAGCGGTCATGAGAAGAACAGTACCCGCGAAGACGATGTGACACCATTTAACTGTCCACATCGTTCTGCTGTAGCGCTTTCCAAACAGGTCTTCACAAAACGTGATTATAAAGACAGGAAAAAGATATAGCGAGAATAAGTCAACATAAGCCCAAAAAAGAGGCGTATCTAACATAAGCTGTTTTACTGGATTTCCAGCGTTTGTCATAATCCATGCGGCAAGATCAATCGTAAATGCGGCAAATGAAAGATATGGTCTTCTTTCTTTTGTAGAGACCGCGATGAATAAGGCCAACAGCGCAATAATTGTAGCAGCAAGGGAGACGATAAGACGATCAATATTTTGTGAAATAATATCATAGATAAGTGATGACTTGGACCCGAGAACGACTTCTCCGCAAATGCCTGGGACACGGTCACTACGATGAATAAAAAAGGTGAGATATTTCGATTGGAAATCATCGGGTAGCGAAATAAAATGCCAAGGATACCCTTGAAATTTTGAAATGCCATCTTTTTCGACGACGCCATATGAATAGATGAGGGTATCACCTAAAAAAACTGAAAACGCCTGATCAAGAATTCTTATAAAAACGGCAGGATCTCGCCCTAAAAGATTCATCGAAGCTGCTGTTGGAAGTTTAACTCGAAACCACGAGGCGTCGATATCAGTCGATGGACCTTTTGAAAGACAAGGAAGGGTGACGGGTGTCCATAATTCAGCTGTTGGGGGTAGGGTGAGACCTTGAGTTGATTGTGAGGTCCCAGGTAAATACTCCCATCCCTCACTAAGCATGATGGTTTTAGAATGAAAAGAAGACTCGATAGACTGTGCAGCGAGATTTTCGGAAGACGAAAAAAAAGATGTAATGAAAAAGATAAAAAATAAAAATGGCATGTGAGACCTACTTAAATGATTTTAGATCTCTATATGAAATTAGAACAATGCCTTCTTCTTCGATTGCCTTAGTAATCTCACCGGAACAAAGAAGAGTCGTTTCCCGCCCTTTTCTTTCATCGCCTCCTCCGACATGGGCGCAAAGCTCAGACACGCCATCTGGAAATCCCATTATAATTTTAACGATATCGCTACTTTTTTTAACAGAAGATGGAATTTGGAAATAAAAGGCTGTTGTCTTAACATCTAGTATTGCAGCGTTTTCTTGATGGCACCTTGTAAGAATTTCGACATCTGAAGTGGAAATACCAAGATAAGAGGCGTAAAGTGCCTTTTTAACGTTCATTTGATGATCAAACGGCATTCTGACGGGAAGTTCATACTTTTGTCCCAGAAGAAGGACCTGGCGAAAGAGTTCTCCTTTTAAATATACTGTAGAATGATGGTTATCAAGATGGGTCGGAGCGAACCCCGCTTTTAAAAACTTATCGATTTGCTCTTCAAATTCAAGATAAAGTTCGGCAGGGCTAATTTTATCGAGGCGACTGCGCTGGATTTTTTCATCTGGAAAAGAACCAGTTGAGGGATCTATAAGGGTAGGGATTTTCCCTACATCCGATAAAGGATTTCCCGAAGTAAATGAAAGGTGAACGCCGCAAGGAATTTTGGAAGTTTTCAGATCCGCGATCATTTTTTCAAAAATCGGACTCCCCGCGAAAGCAGACGTACTTGTAATAAATCCATGGCGAAACGAAGTTAAAATGGCATCATCGGTCTCTTCTGATTCGCCGAAATCATCGGCATTGATGATGAGAAAACGTCCACTCCCAGCCACTTTTTGTTCTTTTGAAGGAGAATTCTTCTTTTTTAACTCTTGCAACGGATTCAAAGCCTCATTTCGTGCTTAAAAAACTGGAGTCAACTCATGAATATTCTAAACTATATCAGAATTTTCAAAGATGATCTTTATTTTCTGTTATACTTCGTCTTGGAATCCTTCTGCGGCAAGGTCGTGGCCGCAGCGCTGATGTTACTTTTCGGATGATGACCTAGATTTTGCTGAAGCTGTTTTTGAAATTACCAACAATGTTGAAAGGACCCAAAAGATGAAGTATCGACTTCTTGTGGCTGATGATGACTCTCTGTACCTCTCTGATATGATAAAACTTTCTCTTGATGAACTTCCCGATTTTGAAGTTGACCCCGCCCCAACCCCTGACCAATGTAGAAAGATGATTAAGGAAAAAGCTTATGATGTCATACTTCTTGATATCAGATTCAGCACCCATCCAGATGATGAGGAAGGTTTAAAATTAATTCCAGAAATAAAAAAGCTTAGTCCGAAAACGGAAATCATTGTTCATTCCAGTCATAACAGCAATGCGATGATTGCAAAGACGAAGGCGCTTGGCGCTCATTTGTTTCTTATAAAAGACTATTATAGTCTTGAAACGTTAGCTTTAAAAGTCCGAACATTCCTTCCAAAAAAATTAAATCGTGAAGAGGATCTTGATGCGGGCATGGCTCTAGCTTCATATGTAGGTGCCGTATTTAAGTCTAATGCGATGAAAAACGTATTTAAGGAAGCTGCAAAAGCAAGACAGTGTCTTGGCTTAAACGTATTAATCACAGGCCCTTCAGGTGCAGGAAAAGAACTCGTTGCAAACGGCATAGGACAGGGAATCAAAGATCATCCTTTTGTCGCGGTGAACTGCGCGAATTTTACAGAAGACCTCGTTCAAAGCGCACTGTTTGGTCATGAAAGGGGAGCTTTTACGGGTGCGCATACAAAAGCATTCGGAAAGTTCGACCTTGCAAATGGCGGCACCCTTTTTCTTGACGAGGTTGCCTGTCTTAACGCTAAAGCACAAGAAAACCTACTTCGCGCCATTCAATTGGGAGAGTTTATGAGGGTTGGCGGCAACGAAATTATCAGGGTTAAAGTCCGAGTGATTGCCGCAACTAATGAAAACCTTTTGGAGATGGTTAAAAAAGGAAAATTTCGTCTAGATCTCTACCAAAGGCTCGCAGGAATAAAAATCGAGATCCCGCCTCTTCATGAAAGACCTGAAGATATCCCTCTTCTTATTGAGTTCTTCATAAAAAATTCTCCTCGTCCTCATGTTGCAGTTGACCCAACTCTTGTAAAATTTCTAACCGATCATTCTTGGCCAGGTAATGTCCGAGAACTTGGAAGTGCAATTGAGTATATGGTGAAAACTGTAAAACGTGACGAATTAGATGTGGGCGATATTCCGTTAGAACTGGCCATTGCTGGAGGAAGCCAATCTGTAGTAAAAAATAGGGCCAGTGAGACATCTGGAATCTTCAATTTTAGCTGCTCCTTTGGAATTTCGTTTGAAGAGATGGAGCGTCTTTGCGCTATACAATATATCACGGAAACAGAAAAACGCCTTGGGTACGCTGTCACTAAGAGGGAGCTTGCAGACGCTCTTTTAATGGCAAAAACAAGTCTTTTAAGAAGAATGAATGAATGTGAGATTCCTAAGGAGGAATGAAATATATTATATATATTCGAAGGTTGCACGATTTTCTTTTCGGAGCATATGTATACAGATAAGAGAATGAATAATATCAAGTTGACATTATGTCAATATTTGATATTTTATCATTTGTGATAATTAGGGGAGATGCCGTGGCTCCAAGTGATTATAAATCTCAAAAGCTAAATAAAAACGAAGCGAAAAAGCACATTCGATTTGTCCTGAGTAAGTATCCTGATTCCGTGTGGTTCTCAAAACATTCACTTGAAGAGCTTGAAAAAGATGATTTAGCGACGGTAGATGCTTTAAATGTCCTGAAAAGTCCAGATGCTATGATATGCGACGATGGAGAACTGGAAAGAGGAAGTTATCGCTACCGCATCGAAACGGCAAACATCGTTGTAGTTGTTGCTTTTTCCTGTGATGGAAGGAGCCTTACGATCGTAACAGCCTGGGACAAAAGAAAATAAAATGAGAGGTTCTTCATGAAATGTTCAAATTGCGAAAACAAAAACGAATTGAAGACAACCAAAATCAGTTACAAATATAAAGACTGTGGGCTAGAAAATGTAACTTTGATTGGTGTAACCACCATGAAGTGTAACAAATGTGGGGAAGAATACTTCAATTTTGGAGACATTGAAAATCTTCATAGAAAAATCGCTGAAATTCTTCTTCAAAAAGCCGATCTTCTCACAGGGAGAGAGATTAAGTTTCTTCGAAAGCATCTTGGATATTCGGGGGCTATGTTTGCTCATCTTACGGGGTATGCTCATGAAACAATTTCTCGTATCGAAAACGCTAAACAAGAAGTGGCAGAGGCGTTCGATAGACTGGTAAGATTTGCGGTTGCTAATAAAATGCCAGATAGGGACTATGACCTACATGACTTGATCTTAAAAAATAAAGGCAGACACTTTTTGAGAATCGAATTAAGCCAATCGAAAAACGGTAGTTGGTTAGAAAAAGGAGCTGCCTGATATTTGGGGAGACTTTTTTTATCCACACTCGAATTGATCACCCAATCCGTTGATTATTTAATCACTACAACTTCACATTTGACATTGTTCAAGCATACTCACATAATCAGCTTTTCATAAACAACAAAGGATGTAGCGCATGAATATTACACTCGAAAGTTAGACCAAATTAATGGAACGCTCGATGCATCCTTAAGAAAATGTTGCCGTTCTTGTGTTTTAAGCACTACGTTTTTTATCGTATTGAATTTGTTTTTGGTGCTTCCATCTTTTTCGTTTCGACATAGCATCCCGTTTTGCACACTCGCTGCAACCATTGGAAAGTCCCCGAACTAAATTTGTTGAAAAAACAGATTTAATTTCACCACACTCGCACCTACAAACCCACTTAACTCTCTTATTAGCTGGGTTATCACATCTTCTCAGCACTTCCCATCTACCAAAATGCCTCCCAGATAAGTCCAAAAGCTTTAGTTTCGAGACGACTTCTCTTCGTAAACATTTGCAGCTTAGGGTGTTTGAGTTTACAAGGAGTTTTCCAACTGCGGTGACGATGTTTCCGCAAATACACTGACAAACCCAAAGCGCTTTTCCTTCTTTATCATGCGAAGGGTCTGCACGTCTAAGAACCGTGAGATACCCGAAAGTTTTTCCTGTTATGTCGTGAAGCCCTGACTACCGACCAAGTGGCATTGATGAACTCTTAAGGCCCTATGCAGCTCGATTCGAAGAATACTACGGAAGAGGTATTGATTCTGATCTTCCCATTCAGTTTGGAGACACTGGGAATGGCGCAGGTGCTTGTTATACTTTCTGGGATGGGCGTAAAGAGATTACTATTAATCGCGAAAGGTGGGATGCGGCAGATGAAAACATAAAAGAAATAGTTCTCTTTCACGAACTGGCTCACTGTCAGCTAGGAAGATATAGGCATCGTAATGATATGATGGATTTTTCTTTTAATGGAGGGGTCATACAAATTCCTGCTTCAATCATGAACGAAGATTCTGGAAATCCTTTTTACCAGTATAAGCATGAGTACTATATTAATGAACTTTTTGAAAGAGACGGTCTTGCATTAAGGCTCACATCTGAGTAAACAAAGCTTCGAAATAAAAAGTGTAGTCCAGCTTCAAAGGTGATCATAACTACAATGACAATGAAGAAAAGGTCTGCTATATCTTGCATCCTTATTTTGTTCTTTTATGTCGCTTAGTTGTGAGGATTTTACTGTGTCAGAAAGTAACATAGCATCCCTTGAGACTTGGAAAAGACTTTATCACTATGCGATAAAATATAGAAACCTAGCCCCCTGGAACTGGATGACAGACGCCGAGATGTTTGGAGTTTGTAATCCACTGACAGGAGAAGTGGGTTACTGCTGTGTTCTTGGGGCCGCCAAAGAAGTCTTTGGTCTTTGCGTTTACCGAGGAAGTGAGGGCTACGACTACTATAAAAGCATCGGTAAAAAGAAAAGTTCTAATGACAATTGTGATGATTACTTATACGTCCAAAACGCTTTGTTTGCCGAATTT
>CAILAO010001037.1 GCA_903832105.1 uncultured Pseudomonadota bacterium
GAATTATCAGAAACTATGTAACTTCTTGGAATACTCGTATCGTCCCCCTACCGAAAATCTGGCAGATGGACTATATGAACGAGTTTCCTGGATTGCTATGGGCATGTTAATTCTTTTATCATTCTCATTGCATGAGTTAACTAGCTGATATTTTTAATAAACTTTTCGCTCCGTGATTTGATTTTGATTTGATTTAAGACTGGTGGAACTTGGATAGTTTGGATTTTGATCTTTTCGTGTCAGTACTCGTGTTAAGAGAAATAAGTGCCGGTGATGAATTTAACTCATTAAAAAGGCTTACATTGATCAAACCCATACCCGTTCTTACCATAGATTACGAGGTAGAGCAGTTGGCTGAAATTCTCCTCAAAAAATGCGGTATTCCAAAAAACGCTGCTGAAGATGCGCTTCATATTGCTGTTGCCGCAAGAAACAACATGGAATACCTTCTCACCTGGAACTGCAAGCATATTGCAAATGCAGTTTTTAGAAAATCTATTGACAAGGTTTTAGCGGATATGGGTCATCAACCACTAACTATTTGCACACCAGAAGAATTGGCAGGAGGAAAAAGCTCATGATAAGTAACAAAAAAAAGACGGACGACCTGCTTGAAGAAGACCCCATAACGGAAATTCGGCGTATTCGTGACAAACACGCCAAAAAATTCAATTATGATCTAGCAGCTATTGTTGCAGATTTACGCAAATTCGAAAAATCTAATAAAATAAAAACTATTGTTTTGGCAAGTAAAAAGTGATTTTTCGAGTGTTTTTCGAACACGGAGCAAGTGATTTCTAAGATGGATGAAGAAAGAGAAAGTTCGAAAATTTTCATTAAAGAAGTTATTTTTTTGTTTGAAGACGCGGAAAACCGAAATGCTATAAAAACGAAAAATAAAAAGTTTGATTGCGTGGAAATGAAACACGACGCACAAGTCAAACTCTTGACTGAGTAAGAATAGCAAAGAAAGGAATTCGAGTTCTATTCGGAGTTTTTCATTGCCAAAGTTGATGAATCATCAACCATGAAACGAATTTTGGGGAATTTTTCGCGAAAGGGCGTCTCCGATGAGACAAAAAAATGAAGTCTTAACTTAATGGTGTCTAAAATTCCCTACCAGATACCGCTTTTCGTCTTCTAACATATCGAGTTTAAGTCGACCGTGCATCTGAAGCAGTGGGCACTGATTTTAGGGCGAATTTGAACAGCAAAATACCCTCATTGGAATAACTGGACGAAAATTCTTGCCGCTTTATACCTTAACTGGTAATGGTTTTTACCAGTTATAAAGTTATACCAAACCCTACCAGACAGATCGGGGGCCGTCACTGCTGTGATCTCCATACTGAGACAAATAATCCTTTTTGGGCTTTTCTGCTGCACGAAAGGCGGGAGATTTACCCCATCGGTAAAAAATAGTCAGAAAATAGTCTGAAATAGTCCGCACAGCGCCAGTAAAACAGCTGCAAACGGTTTTAGTAGACTCTATCGGATCTGACAAAGCTTTTACAGTTTAACGCAAAAGGTGTTATCCACCTGAATTTACTTTGAAAAATCACAGCGTGTAAACTCTTTATGGCTAGATTTTAAACGCTAGCCTTCTGTGACATACATACGTAACCAATTAATTTATAACAGAAAGCTCAACTTACTACTTTGGCGTAAAATTTGCAGCATCAATGTTGATACCTATGGTCTATTTTTTTTGAGAAAGTGAGAAAGCAAATGAGTACGATGCATTCACTTATTAAAGGTCATGTATTTTTTCTCGTTTCTATTGCTCTTAGCTGCGGACAACCGGTTCAAAGGAGTGGTAGCGAGATCAAAGCAAATTATTCAGAGGCGGATTCAAGAAGCCGCGCTGATATTATAGAATATGCATTAACAGGTGTCGGTAGCAGATATGTCTGGGGTGGTAACAGTTGGTCTAGAGATGATCGCAGCGAGGGGGGAGCTGATTGCTCAGGTTTCGCTATTCGGACTTGGGCTTTTCCGTATGATGCTCCACCTGAAGACAAAATTCCACGCATCGGAAATACTTCAACCCTTTACTATGAAATGCTGAACTGGGACAGAGTTGATAGAAATGACGCTCTACCAGGAGACATCCTTGTAAGAACAGGTGACCCTGGACATGCCATGGTCTTCCATGAATTTAGCGATGATGGCAGCATTAATGTTATTCAAGCTGGCGGACGTGGTTCTGGCATCAATGCGATGCCAACCTCAGTTGGTAGCGACTACATCGTCGTTAGAAGACACAGTTTGACTGACAATTCGAGTGGCGTGGTGCCACCTGCAAATAGCAACAGCAGAAGACAAAGCGATGGAAAGACCACTGCTCAGCAATCTGGTAGCTCCGGTACAACATCTACAACATCTACGGCATCGGCAAAAAGCGGGTTCTTTGTCGTTGAAGTCACAGCTAGCTCTCTCAATGCCCGCGTTGGTTACTCGACCTCGTATAACATTATCGGAAGCGCCGAACGTGGAGTGCAACTCGTTTCGATAGGCACGAAAAACGGCTGGCATAATGTGGATTTCGAAAATGAATGGGCCTGGATGTCCGGAAAATATCTCAAAGTCATAAAGTCATTTAACAGCTTAGAAGAGGCACAAGCGTATCTTGACAACGATTCTGATGACGATCAATCTCAAGAAGAAGACGACTCTACTTCTTCTCTTGATTCTGATGAAATATGATAAGATAAGTGCATCGCCTGGAAACCCGAATACTATTTGACTACTGAGTAACAATGAAAAAGAATGTATTATTTTCTATTTTTCTGATCGCACTTATTGTTTTTGCGTTCATGTGGTTTATATTTTCTACCAAATCTAATTTTATTAGAGAATTGTCGGAAAGCCTAAAACCGACCGTTCATAAGGAAACCATCAGCCATACGTCACAGAACCCTGCAAGCTCGGCGCAAAAAAAATCGGAAAGAGGAGAAGGAAAAGGCAGACTAAAAATTTTCGGTGGTACAATTTTAGTGGATGCATCTTACGGTTCCGCAGAAAATGAACTTGGTTTGCAAAAACTCGGGCAACCGCTAGGTCCTGCGGACTTATTTACTGATCATAACGGACAGTCATTCATACTTGATAGCATCAATCACAGGATCATGCTTGTTGACAAAGAATCTGGGCTAAAAACCATTTTTAGTTATCCTGACCAAATAAATTTTCAATCTTTCTTAAAGCATCCAGATGGGTCCTTTTTACTACTTGATAATGATGGTAAACAACTCATCAGATACGACGAGAAAGGAGCTAAATTAGATCCCATCCCGCTTCAGATCAATTCAGGAGATTACATTCGTTCGCTAAAAACAGATCATCAAGGAAAAATCTACGCCATCGGGGGAAAAGCCGTTTACGGATACGATGGGCAAAATTGGGAAGTGCTTCCTGGTCAGCCTTTTTTTCAGGACCAAGAACATTTTATAAAGTCTTTCAAAAAGGGTCCCGATCAATATGAAGCTTCCATTCTAAACCGAACAGGCAAGGTTGAAAAAACAATTGAAATCGAAGGTCCATTTGATCTTATAGAGGATGTTTTTACTGATCAGAGAAACAGAATCTACCTCATTTTTTCAAGGGTTATTCAAAGTAGAACGCGCGATGCTAATGGTATTTATCAACCCATCGTTAACCAAATATTTATAGATGTCTATTCTGCTGCAGGAATTAGAATCAATACGATTCCCCTAAAAAGAGAAGATTATGCAGAGCATGAAAGGGCCATCTACATCGACTCCAACGGCGATTTAGTCCGCTTTGTTAGCGACAAAAACAGTATTAAGGTTTTGAAACACAATTTTGATCACTCGAATGTTAAATATGAAGATCTCGACTCAAAGGAATAAATCAAAGTCTTCAGCTAAAAATTCCAAAAGCCATAAGAAGCAGTGATAAACTGCAAAGAATACCCACCGTAGACCAACCGATGACATTGGTGATGGGTTTATTCGTGTATTTTTCTCCCATGATTTCTTTGTTGTTCACTAAAACGATCATGGAAACCAAAACAACGGGAAGGAGAATGCCATTGATCACCTGCGTCCACAACGTGATCGTAACAAGAGGGGCACCCGGAATGAGAATAATTGCGACCCCCAATACAATAATCGCGGTATACAAATAATAAAACTCGGGCGCGTCTTTCCACTTTTTGTCAATGCCCGCCTCGAAACCAAAAGCTTCACATACATAAAAAGCCGTCGCTAGAGGCAAAATAGTCGCAGAGAAAATTGACGCAGTCAGCAGACCAAATGCGAATACTTGAGATGCAAAAGCTCCAGCTAGAGGTTTAAGCGCCAACGCTGCGTCTTTCGCTTCTTCAATTCTTATGCCGTAGGGATATAAGGTAGAGGCACAAGCAACAATGATAAAAAATGCTACAACGACCGTGCAGATACAGCCGATAAAGACATCCAAAAGAGTGAATCTATAATCTTCAACTTTAAGCCCCTTCTCGATCACCGCAGATTGCATATAGAACTGCATCCACGGTGCAATAGTTGTTCCGATAATCCCAATAACGATGGTGAAATAACTCGTCTCGAAGGAAATCTTCGGATGTAGGATCGAGCGTCCTATCGCAGACCAATCTGGTTTTGCTAAAATAGCGGAGACAATATACGAGAGAAGAAACACGCTAAAAACAAGAAAGACCCTTTCGGCTAGCTTGTAAGAACTTTTAACTACGAGAAGCCATACTAGCAGACCAGCAATGGGAACGGAAACATACTTACTAACACCAAAGATCTCCATGCTCCCTGCGACGCCTGCAAACTCGGTCGTCGTGTTGCCAATATCGGCAAGAAGGAGACCCATAAAAATAAAAAACGTAACTTTGACGCCAAAATTTTCGCGAATAAGATCCGCGAGACCCTTTCCCGTTACAATGCCCATGCGGGCATTCATCTCTTGCACGACGATCAAAACGAGAAAACACGGGATGAGTGTCCAAATCAAATTATAACC
>CAILAO010001038.1 GCA_903832105.1 uncultured Pseudomonadota bacterium
CTTTGTTCGAAACTAAAACAATGCGGCCCGCGGAAAAAAAAGACATTTTTCCCCTAATGACTTTGAACCAGCTATCGAGAGTCTCTGATTACGAAGGGAATCTGTTTCTTGATTATGAGGAATTAGGCCGGTCTCTTGATGACAAAAACACTCATTGGGTGGTTTCTGAATCGTCTGGAGAACTTATCGGTGCTGCGTCAACTTTAATCGATAGAGAGCACGAAATTTGTAAACTCTCTTGCCTTCGAATCCATCCGTCAGTAAAAAACCAAGATCAACTAGTCAAGGAAGTCATCTCTTTTCTATTGGAAAGCTTACGACAGCATAAAATTCCCTTCGATGTTTTGTATACAACCACTCGCGTTCTTTCGCTTCAGCAGCAACAGCAAACCATTGATTTGGGTTTCAAAATTTTAGGGATTTTCCCAAGCGCCATGACCCTTGACTCGTCAAGGCTAAATGGTTTGACCGTTTGGTTTGAAAAGAATGTTTTAAAAAAGAAGAGATTTACAGATTTTACGCTACACCCAGGCCTTGCAATGCTCTATGAGCTTGCAAAGGAAGAGGCTGGTCTTAACAGCATTGCTTTAGCTGATCTAATGACGCTGCCTGACTTACCAGAAGATCCCGTACCCTCGCTTGAAATCATTGATGCCCCGCAATTTGTTTCTAGGCAATTTTCTTTGCTTAAAAATCGCAGTTTTCTATCAAGTAACTATTTTCCATTTCACGAACCGAATATTATGTTTACGGACTCTGATATGGGCGTTACTATCTTCGCGAAATTTGTTCCACAATATCGATTTGCGATCATCATCGGAGAACACCTCAAGGCTCCAGTCAATCCCATCCAGCTTTACCAGACTCTCGGTAGGATGCTCTACCAAAGAAATGTTTCTTACATTGAAGTCATTATCGATGCGGCCGACGTTATTGCACTCGATTCTATGATTCGAGCCGGGTATCTTCCTTGTGCATATTTTCCGAGTTTTATGAAGCACGGAACAATGCGACGCGACTATGTCATTTTTGCAAAGACTTTTGAGAGGGTGTGGGAAACGCTTCCTGATGTCAGGCCAAGATATTTGGATTATCTCCGCGAATACTATCGCGTCGCCGCAGGTCGAGGTATGCCTCTTTTTTAGGTTTTTTCCTGATTTTATCAAAAATCATAAATGGAAATAATTCACTGCATTTTAACTTTTCCCTTTATCTTCCGATAACGTAGCAGGTTTTCATTCTCTGTATGAAGCACGCTCTTTTTACATCAAATGGGTGAAGCGGGTGATTAAGCTTCGCGACATTATCGCGTCTTTTTTTAAGCCCTCCGAAGAGGTTCATTCGCGGGCTAATAACTCCAACGTGTGGTTACCGATAGGAATTTTGATTTCGATTCTTGTTTCTATCACAGGTATTTTCTTAGCGGTATTTTTGATTGAAGTAACGGGTGGCACCAGAATAATGCCTGTGCTCTCAGGAAAACAGAATGATTGGCATATTCTGACTCGCCACGTAACTGCTTCCGAGTATTGCGATCCTGAATCGGGACAAAACGTCTCCCTCTGCTTGGCATCACCGGAAAATCCAACTTTATGGACAAGTCCGATCTTAACAAATGAACCTGAACAGAGAGAGAAAGTTGTCGCCCTAAAAGGAAAAGAGTTTTGGATTGGCAAGGTCATTTTGACGCAAGAGCTTAAAAAATCCTTTCAGGAAGGCGCAAATCACCTCGTCTTCGGTCTTTTTGCTGGTAGGTACGAAGTTTGGATTGATGGTAGCTTTTTGACCGCGGGAAGGGCGAACTACGGAGCAACCCCATTATCGATTCGGATCCCCATAAATCGGTTAGGAGAAGAAAACCCTCTTTATTTGGCGATAAAGATCGAACATGAACTAGATACGGTCTTTCCTGAACTATTTAGTTTGGTCTATCAAGAAGGATTTGCGACCCAAGCCAATGCAGAAAAGTTTTTGCGGTTTTTAAGCTTTTATCCTGCTCTCAGCGTTTCTCTCGTTTTTGCATTTAATCTCATGCTTGGCCTTTTATTCTTTTCTTTGTGGCTTATGAAAAGAAAGAGACAAGAGTTTGGGTTCATGGCCTTTTTTGCAATTGTCTTTTCCTTAAGTCAAGTGTTTCAAAGTGACATTAACCTCTGGATGGAATCTAAGTTTGGATTTTATCTAAATGCCGTTGTTCTCTCTTTTGAGGGCGGTTCTGCCATACTTTTGGCTGGAGCTTTCGCGCGTTTTAAGAAAGTCTTTTTTTCGGTCACAATTCCTCTCTTTTTCATTTTGACGATAACAGCTGTTGTCACTTTAAGGTTTTCGCGGATTTCAATGGATCTTCCAGCGAATCTCCCAGCGTGGCTTTCCTTTTGGTATGTGCCAGTGTGCTACTTAGTCGGAGCGTTTTTCTGCTTCCTTCAATTTTATACTCTGATACCAATGAACTTTGGGGGAAAGGCCATTTTTAGAAGAATGCAAGATCTTGCCATTTTCGGTATCGCACTTGCATTAATTGGCTTCTCTTATAGCCTTTCTGCACATAGCACCCTCTCCCTTGGATATAGCCATTTACATTCGTTTTTTAAAATCGCCTTAGTCCTAGTGCTATCTTTCGTGTTGCTTAGGGAGTGGTATTACCAAAGTCAGTTTGTAACAAAGGTGCCAATTTCGTCCTACCATCGAAACCCAATCATGCCAGAAAAAATCGATGGGGCGCTTATCCACATAAATCTAAAGCAGACAGACTATCTTCTCCGATATCAGCCGACTAGTAAGAAAAGTACAGACATTATCCATGAATGCCTGACCCTCCTCTGGTCCGCAGCAGCTGATTATGGAGGAACCATCATTGAAACTGAGGGCGACTCACTGGTGGCCTTTTTTGAAAATACCGCTATTACACCATCGCTCGATGGTGCTATTAATGCCGCTCTTCTCGCAAAAAAAGAGCTGGAAGAGCTAGAAAGCCAGATTAGAAAAAGTGATCCTATCCACACACAGAACTGGCACATCGGATTCCGCGCCGCTATCTCAGTCGGTAGTATTAAGCCTGTCTGGCAAACCGTTTTAGACGCCAGATATGCATCTTGGGAAGGGGTTGGCGAAAAAAATCCGTTTACCGAAGCTTCGAAGTTTTTGGAGTTTGGAAGGAAAATGACCGCAGATAATACGACTGATTCGATTGTGTTTTTACATGAAGAAGTCGCACAGAAAGCCGAAGACTTCCTCTCGAAAATCGGCTTCACCTGGCTTTTTAGGGATCTTCCTATTGCGGGAAAAATAGATAGCTACCTAACCTTAGCCGCTGCAGCACTCCCGAGAGCAAAGCAAGAAAATTTTGATGATCATTCGGAAAAACAAGTAAGTACGGCCATTCCATAGCTCAACAAAAAAGGCTGGTTAACGACCAGCCTTTTTATCTTACCATTAATACCTAGAAACCAGATTAGAACGCAACCTTGCCTCTGACAGCAATGGTCATGTCATTCGTGGCAAATTTGGTAGTACCAGCTTTGTCATTACCAAAATTGTACTCGAGTCCTCCGCCCACAGCTGCTTCTTTATTGATTGAATAATCAGCTGCAGCATTAAGACCCATGGTGCCGATATTTGTATTGTCCATATGGTCTTTGTCTTTATAGTAGGCTGTCGTATAGGCCAAACCACCTTCGGTTTTAACGGCGCCTGTTGTAAATTCAGCGGTCGCGCGAAGAATCTCTTGGTCCTTATTCTTCCACGTCGTTTGGGTCGTAGCATCAGTTTGCTCAAGATTGGAATACATAACATGCTTAAGCATGCCACCGAGGGCCAGATCTTGACTCATGGCATATCGGCCGTGAATGATCACTTCCGCTGGTTCTTGCACTGGGAACTCTAGATCTAAGCCATTAACTGTTGTCTTGGCTTTTTGATCTACTTGAGTGAGGTACGTCAAACCAACTTCCGTGTTTTTCGTGGAATAAAGAGCGCCAGGACGAACCACAAAATAACTCGTGTCGTATTTAACGCTATTTCCAAAATCGGTACTATCAAACATGGCGTCAAGAGCAACACCAACAGAAGCCATATTTTGGACTTGGTATGCAGCTTGAGGCGTTAAATAGGTAACTTTTGTATCGCTCTTATTATCAGTTCCTTTTGTTTTCAAATTAACCATGTTCATCCCAGCAGCAATACCTGTTTTAAGATCAGTACCCACGGAATAAACACCAATGGCTCCAATTGAATTTCCTGTCAATTCCGTTTCTGTTTTGGTGCCAGTGTCCGTTGTATTTGTTCCAGTCTTATGCTCGAATGAGGCATCAACTTTGTTTCCTTGGACTTGGTAGAGTTGAGCTGGGGAAACCATAATCCAGCTGTTAAGGTTGTTGTTAAACCATGTTGTTTCTGCCATCGCCGTTGTCGCCACGAGACCGAAAATCCCGATCACCACTCCAAACATTTTACGCATTGCCATTCTCCTAAACCAAAATTGAGTGAACCAGTTCACCCTCTACAGGGCAAACCCCTACATATAAAGTACATATATGACAATTTGACATGCTGTCAATTATGGAGAACGCTTCGTTTGAGTAAGAGTTTTGTAAAAGGTCTTATCTCGTTGATATTGTAGATTATTTTTTGATTCGTTCGTCCAAAATTCTCTTAAGCTTCCCCGTTCTCGAATTTCTCTCCAACTTTCCTGGCTCCAGAACCTTTACTTCTAGCCGAAACCCCTTCAGCTCCAAAGATTCCTTCATATGGGGAACAAGACGAGAAAGTTCCTCACGAACGCTTTCTGGCCTTAATAGAGACATTTCCTCCCTCGATGTTTCGATGTTGATCGTCAAACTTTCATGAATCCCCTCTGATCGCCCAACAAGTTGCATCTCAAGAATAGGAAACTTTTTTAGAGCTTCGAAAATATCGGAATGTTTTACGTTCATGAGGCCAATAGCGATGATATCATCTATTCTTCCTTGATATTCCAGGACGCGCCCCGTCCTTCCGCAAGCGCATTGCTCGTTTATAATACGGCCTCCGTCCCCAATAAGATATCTGAGGAGGGGGGGGGACCACTTCATAAGTGTCGTCACAACTATTGAACCAGAGGTGCCATCTGGAAGCGGGTTTCCATGATCGTCAATGACCTCCAAATAGTTATATTCATCGATTAAGTGATGCAAATTCGTCCCGTCTTGCTGTTCACATTGATATCCAAGCTCCCCAGCTTCCGTCGTCCCGATAATACTTGCTACGCGTTCGGTCTTAAAAGCATTTTTTAGCCAATCATAGCTGGCTTTTGCTAAAGGTTGACCAGCATAGAGAATTTTTTTAATTGAAAAATTTGGATCCATATCATGAATCGTCTGAAAAAGCGGCATAAACTGCGGAGGAAAGCCTTGGAAGGCATTTATTTTAAACTTCTTTGCAACTTCAAGAAATTGTTCAGGAGAAAGCTTGTCAGAAAAGCCGAATGTGGTTAAGCCCAACCTAAAATTCACATGATCAAAAGAAACAAAACTTCCATAAAGATCGCCAACCGATAAACAGTTAGCGATGCGATCGCCAGGCTCTAAACCACAGGCTTGGAACGCCTTAACAGCATGTTCCACCATTTGGGACCAATCTTCCTTATCGAAATATGAAAATTTTGGTTTTCCGGTTGACC
>CAILAO010001039.1 GCA_903832105.1 uncultured Pseudomonadota bacterium
CATATCCCAGCCCTAGAGTCCTAAATTCCCAACTCTTCAACGCAATTTCCTTACTTGGAAACTGCGCCATCTGAACGGAAATATCCAGGACAATGGTCCAGATTCGACAGGCGTGCCGAAAACCCTTAACATCAAAATTTCCGGATTTCGGATCATAAAATTTTATTAAATTAAGAGAAGCAAGGTTACATGCTGTATCGTCTAAAAACATGTATTCAGAACACGGGTTAGATGCCCTAATGGCTCCATCTTCCGGACACGTATGCCACTCATTGATTGTCGTGTCGAACTGCATACCGGGATCTGCGGAAGCCCACGCTGCAAATGTGATCTTCTCCCATAAATCTTTTGCTTGCACAGTTTTGTGAACTTTTCCAGTCGTACGACTTATCAAATCCCACTCTTTATTCTCTTCAATTGCTCTCATAAAAGCGTTGGAAACTCTAACTGAGTTATTCGAGTTTTGACCTGATACCGTACTGTAAGCTTTTGAGTTCCAATCCGTATTGTACGTTTCCATCTTTAAGCTAGTAACACCCTGCTTTGCCAAATCGATGGTTCTTTGGATATAATTGTCTGGGATGAAATATTGCCTTGCCTTCTTGATGGCCTCTTTTAGCTTCTGATTTTTCTTCGGGTCAAACTGGTCTGATTGCTCCTTTTCAGTTCCACTTAAGGAGGCCAAGATATCGTTAAGCGCCTTTTCCATTGCTTTTGATCCTGCGACCAAGGCGGCCACCTTCTGCTCCTCTACAGCTTTCCAATCCACAAATTCAAAAATATCGGGATGATCAACGTCCAGTACCACCATCTTTGCAGCTCGCCTCGTCGTCCCGCCGCTTTTGATCGCACCGGCCGCCTTGTCGCCAATTTTTAAAAATGACATTAAACCTGAAGAAACCCCTCCCCCGGACAATTTCTCACCTTCAGCTCTAATATTGCTAAAATTTGTCCCTGTTCCTGAGCCGTATTTAAAAAGGCGGGCTTCTTTGGTCCATAGATCCATGATTCCGCCTTCACCCACTAAATCATCTCTTACCGATTGTATAAAACAGGCATGGGGTTGCGGTCTCTCATAGGCACTTTGAGATTTCGTAACCTTGTTGGATTCCGGATCGACGTAGTAATGACCCTGTCCATGTCCTTTCAGACCATAAGCATAGTAAAGCCCAGTATTAAACCACTGCGGACTATTTGGAGCCGCCATTTGATGGGCCAACATATAACAAACTTCATCATAGAAAACTTGAGCGTCTTCTGACGTTTTAAAATAACCAAAACGCTCCGCCCAGTCGGTCCAGCAACCTGCCAATCTATGGAAAACCTGTCTTGTATCTGTCTCGGATTCGATTCCAGGGATTCCCGCTCTTCTGAGATATTTTTGAGCCATGATGTCTGTAGCAACCTGGCTCCAGCTTTCCGGAATCGCTACCTTTATAGAATGACTAGCTTTACTTCCGTCTGAGTTTCTTAACTCTGATATCCTCTCGACGAATTTAAGCCCTTCGTATGGTTGCCCTTTGGTTTTCGCGAAGTATCTTTCGAATTTCATATTATTCTCCTTTTCCTTGGAGCCTAGAGATCTTTAATAGCCAATTCCCAAAACTATGCTTCACAATCCGATCCTTGGAACAAAAGAAACCCAACACACTGAAACAAAAGATCTTTATTGAGGTTGTTATCACTTTAGATAAACTCCACCCTGCAACAGCAATCTACTGTTTCGTTTTCCACTTTTCTTGGTACTTGGAAAATTACCAGCTACTGACAATAATAACGCTGTCTTTTTTTACCTGTCAACCCCCTATCACACAAAATGTAGCGTCCACAGGATATCCACAACGCTATCTATTGTGTGTTGTAATTTTACCTAAGTTCATAGTCAACTAAAATCACTCGTCTAAATGAAATATTTTTTGTGGATTACTGGCAGGTATTCATAGCTTTTCCACAAGTAAATTCTTTTCCTGTGAATAACCTTGGAGAAAGTGGGTTTTTTTCCAAAAGTAAGCTTTTTCGAAAAATTCAGCCTATAATCACCAACAATAGTCAGCCTAAACACTTGATCTTCAGTGCTTTTATCTTCTACTTGACTTCTTTTGCGCTATCCAACGCCTTTTTGGACGATACGTACTTTTTTTCTGAGACGAAAACATTGAATGACAGCTCTTGGTTAGACTTTGAAGTTACCTTAAACGAGATCTGTGTTTTTCTTCGCTCGCCCTCCAACGTGTTCTTCGAAATATATTCAGCTAAAAAATATTCTCCAACAAGAAGCGGCACCCTGATAGGCCGTTCAAGAGGTAAGTCAAACGTATCACCCATTACTTCGGCTCTATTTCTTTGCGCTTCAATCCTTACAAGATCAGTGATCTGACCCGGTTTGTGGGAAATGACCGGAGTTAATTCTACAAAGCCAACTTCAAAAGTAGAATCTCTTTTTTCTGATGGAACGCGGTACCGAATGCCGCGCGAACCCTTCAAGCTCAACCAAACTTCGCGATCAAAAAAAAGAAGCGGAATATCTGAAACGCCCTCAAGAAAGGGGTAGAGTTGGTCTGCATGAAAAAGCAAGACTCCCTCCTTACCAAGACAGCTCCATTCTTTTGGGGAACAACCGGTATCAACAAAAGTACTTCTCGCTTGAAGGGCGAAAAACTGACCCTCTGCAAGCTGAACTGATACTTTATCTTTCAGACCGCCCAAACTAATTTCAACCTGCCCCGATACGACTGGAAAAGTTTCATTGAGATTAAAACTGTGACCTGCATTGATTTCCAAGGGAGGCGGCGTCCCTTTAACCTCGGTATATCTGAGCAAATCAATCTGACTTGAAGTGGTAACCCTTAGCAAAGCTGGCTTTATCTTCCGTGCTTCTCGCGGTTTTAAATCCACTTCAGTACTTGTTCCGTTAACCTCAACAACATACTTTCCAGCAAGCAAAAACTGCCAGTGACCAAACTTCTGCGGCTCGGTAATAGAAAGCAAGCCATCAGCGGGAGAAACAAAATATTGTTGATCTCCTTGCATGTCTTCAAAGTCAGCCACTTGCACTGCAGAAAGGGGATAGGTGATAATCGAAGGCTCTGGAGCGACAGAACTCTGACCAAAATCAACCTTAAGCGGTTTCATATTTACAAGTAGCATGCGTTGTCCGGACAGAATATTTAAGGTATATCGATTTTTAATATGCTGCTTTGTGAGAGTTTTTTCGAAACGCTCACATTGAATCGACAGGATATCTTGATCAGAAGGCGGATGAGGCGGCTCGAACTTCACTGTATGGGCAATGAGCGTTTTTACTGCGCCGGGAGCAATCGTCACCAGTTCGCTTGAACAATCTCCGAGTATTAAATAACTACCTGATTTAAGGGTGATGTTCCTGTTGGATTGCTCGACACTTTCAGAGATGTACTGAAATGGAAAACTTCCAGAAACCTGATAAATCTCATACACTCCATCTTCAGCCGATTTAACGTGCAAAACCCCGAAATCCTGCGATCCAGAAAGAGCAATTCCAGCGAAAAAAAAGCTCGAAAAAAGTATCCAAAAATTTTTAGTGATGAAGTCAATCCCCGTCACTTGGTTGATTCCTCAGTTTCCATTTTAAGTTTTTCTAGAGCCCATTCCATAGAGTAGCTTCATGTTAAACCACATATGGACCTCAGAATTCAATCAAAATGTTTCGCCGATATACCAACAACATACTAAATAAATCCAGCGTGTTATCAAAAACCAATTTAAAAAAAGTATTTACTTCACCACATGACATTTGCTATGGTTCACCTTTGCTCGGTCTAGTGGGTGTTTCGTGATGCTTACTTCACAGAAGACGCCCGCTATCAACGCAAGATGGGTTTGTAGCTCAGGTGGTTAGAGCGCGTGCCTGATAAGCACGAGGTCGATGGTTCGAGTCCATCCAGACCCACTTCTCCTGGAAGCCTTCCCTTCCAATGAAAACAGCCAAATCCGGTTCTTATCACTTCATGGTGGCAACACCAGTAAATCCGGTTCTTATCACTTCATGGTGGCAACACCAGTAAATCCATCAGGCACATGCGTTTAAATCCTCAGAGTGAATCTCCGTTGGCACATCGGCTCGAAACACAAAAACAAGGGACTGTTTGGTCCCTCAAGTTAAAAGTAGGGGGGTGAATAAATTGAAGAGTTGAAAACAGGCAACGACTTACAAGATGTGGTCTCTACAGTCTCATCAAAGAAATTGGCAAGAAGGTTGGATTCACTGTGAGACCTCACGGAATCAGGCATCCAGGCATCACAAAAGCTTGTAGAGCAGCTCAGGCTAACGGAATAGATCTTGAAGAAGTCCTTGACTTCTCAAGACACTCTTCAATCGAAACCCTCATGATTTATAGGGACAGAGAAAGGGATATCCGGGATCGGTTGGCACAACTTTTCGCAGATGTTCAGAAAACCACTGAAAATATAGGACATCTATGAAGGCTGTCGAAACAGTGGATGTTTTTCTTTATTGAGATATGGTATATGGATGAGCTGGTTTGAGTGTAGGAACACTGATTTAAAGAGAAAAAAGAGAAAAGGGTTATTAGTTGGACATTCTTATTAAAATCAAGAAGTTAGTGGTGGCAAGGAAAGTTGTGTTCACCGCAAAAGCCCGAGATGAGAGAATCGCTTGCGGATTAACTATTGAAGATGTTCTCGAATCAATCCTTTCTGCTGTCACAATTACTAAAGTTTTGAGGTCAACAAGCGATTTTCGAAAGAACCGAAAAGAAAAATTGTATGTACTTATCAGTTCCTCCTTCGATGGTAA
>CAILAO010001040.1 GCA_903832105.1 uncultured Pseudomonadota bacterium
GGCGTTGAATATAAATCCGTGGGCACGGAATCTAACTGGAACTTTTCAGGAGATTACCATGAAAACACACCATTTTACTCAGACTGGTTGGCTATATGGACTTATGGGGAAGGAGCCACCATGACCTTCCCCGCCGAAGTTTCCAGCATTACATTCGATGCAGGTGATACAGGTTACAATGAGACCGGTGGTACATTCCAGGTCCTGGCTAACGGACAAATCGTCCGTAGTTTTACACTTACAAACGCAAGCCTGCTCAACGTCACAGCAAGTTGGCTGACCCCCACTAAGAGCGTTATCATTAAGTTCGTAAGCGGAACATCAAGTCTGCTTGGAATCGACAATTTATCGAACTAAAACTATGGGACAGTCTAGTACCCCGTCCTTATCTTTATCTTTCCCCTATCTTTCTATTGAACCTTGATTGTAATCGCGCTCGCGGCGGCGATATTATTGCTTGCATCAAAACCAAGCAATGTCAGCGTTTCGCCGTCCTTCACGTCAAAAGAAGTCTTGCTCCTAAAGAACGTGCGATCCTGCACATTACTCGCGTAAACGTCGAGTGACAAGTCTTCGCGGGGGGTTTTTCTGCACGCTTCTTCTGTACCACGGCAAATGGCAGCTTTCTTGAGGTCAAGGGTCTTGGGGCCGGAGATCCACATCACAGTATCGTCGGAGTCAGGATTCGACCCAATCATGGCAAAAAGTTCACCGATTTTATGTCCCCCTCCAAAAAGGAGATCATCAAGAAGCGTCTTATCTGGGAATGCCCTGTAGACCGGCGTTTGTCCCGAAACCTGCTCCTGCGTGCGTTTGACCAAGTCTCTGATCGTCGCATTCTGTGGATTTTTTCCCTTAAGTACTCTGAACGATTCGACCAAGGCGCTGGCAAAATAGCCGCCACTCGATATTTCTGCCGATTGCTGATCTTTTGAGGACGACGTGAACACGAGCGCCTCTTCGTAGATTGGTGATTTGTTCCAGGCGTTACTATTTTTCTGTAGGCTGGCCGCAATATGATTTAGAACGGCATAACTATCTTGCTCCGTCTCGTCACCCCCGGAATTTGATCCAGTCCCGGTCTCCGCTCCGGCTGATGGAATCACTGTCGTTTCGCCGTTGACGAGGTTTCCGCTATAACATGCATCCACAAAAACAAGCAGCCGTTTGAGAGGAGTCGTGCGAACACTCTCAATTGCTTTAACAACCTCGGCAAAGTCAAGAAGATGACCATTCAACGAATTCAGTAAATCCTCCACCGGCTCATCACTTTCTGCCTGCACGTTACTATCTTCTGGCTCAACAGCCACCATACCGTTGTCTGCTCCATGACCGGAGTAGAACCAAAGGAGCGTATCGGCTTTTGCGGCATGTTCTTTAACTGCCTTAAGAATCTCACTTTTCTTGGCTTTTTTGTTGGAGAAAATTTTAAAGCTATAACCATACGCCGGATCTTTCAGGGCTTCCTCCATATTTTCAACATCAACTGGAGACCCTGTCAAATCAAGCGGCGATGCAAAAAGCAGCGCAACATTGTTCCCGGAGGGGCTGTGCGTCAGATCTTTGGTCTGGCTTTTTTCTCTCTTTTCAGTCTGAGAAACACAACTTACATTCAAACCCAGACAAATTACAGCAAGCAAAGTCAATCGCAACATGACATAGCTCCTTCGTGTACACGCGCATGGATCAGGCAGCTTACTAGCCCCTACTCCGCCTCTACTCAACTAACCAGTTGCTTTGCAAGGAGTACGCCAAGAAAAAACACCTTTTTTTTCGGCAGGATATACACAATATCGTGTCAAAGATATCGCCACATGACTGAAAACTTCTCATCAAAGATTGAGTCAAAGTTTCGTGTTGATAATTTGATTTACTTACATCCTCAGAACCACCAATGATCACTGAACAACTTCGACGACCAGCATTTCAATTTCCATAAGACTCGAAGCGCTATTAAGCTGTTTCATCGCTATTTCCATAGTGTCGAAATCCTTGGCACATGAACCAAGTTTAATCTCCGTCTTCTGACCTGCTGGTTTGATACCGTTAATCACTTCGAAGCCAGGCTTCACTCCGGACGATTTTTTAAAACAACGACCTTTCGCCTCAATATCCGCGAAAGTAGGGTGCTTGCCCGCATACGGGCTCCAAGTGAATGTAAAGCCTTTGATGGGGTTCGCACTGTTGAACTGCGGATCAACGGCAAAGTCAACCGTGTTAAGACTGTCGGTGAGATAAAGGTTCGATCCCGTAAAGTCGATGTACATGTATGGATACCCAGGAAGGTCGGCAAGCTTGATCGCATCGATACCCAGCGTAGCATCGCGAGGATCTTTAAGTTTTAAGAGATAAGTCGAGTTCGACGTCGTGTGTCCGATCAGACTTCCATCGTTTAAGCTACTAAGCGGACCGACCCAGGGAAGTCCTAATGCCCCGAGATCGTAAACTGCAAATCCCTTGCAATTCGCTTCTTTATAGAAACAGTCGTGCGGTGCCACGGCAATAAGCGCTGCCTTTGGAGCGCCATAAGCTGGGTTATGGGTACTGCACCAAACGTGGTCATGCAACGTTTCCACGGCACACGCCCATGTTCCATGGCCTGAAATCAGATTTCCTTGGAGGTCGATCATAAGACCATAGGAAAACTCTTGTCCAGTTGTTCCCGGATTTCTGAAAATCCATCCAAGATTGTTTGAATTAAACGCAGAATTTTTCACCACATCTTTCGTTGAAACTTCCTTCATCGTTTTTAAATCAAGTGCGTATGGATAGCTGAAATGCCAGCCTCCATAGAAAATCAAGTTTTGTTGGTCGACGTTGCAGTTATAGGCCCATGTATACGCACCCCAAACGTTGGATAACGATCTCCCCGAAAGCGACGTTGTGGCTGGATGTGCAAAGTCGACAGTATAAGGCGCCTCCGACATTGAAAATTCGGTAAATTGCCTGATGTCATCGGATCTCGTCCAGGCAACACCTACATACCGTTTCCCATTTTTCTTATAGGAGACGACGCAGCCGCGTTCTCCGCTGCTATTAGAAGGCTGCCATACGGGAGAAATTGCTACATTGACCGGAGTCACATCAGGATTGACGTGAAAGACTCTCGTTGGGTGACTTTTGGCAAAAACAAGCCCTGCTTCTGTTACGAAGGTTCTAGCTCCTGATCCATAACCTGAATCAAAAGGCCAGCTTTTGGTCTGGACGACCTTTGACTCAACATCATCCAACTTATGATAGCGAACTGTTCCATCAAGCGTGACAGACCAGTATATGCGGTTGGTAAATCGTCTTGCCGGCGTAACTTTTTGAGAAACGCTGATCGCGGTAAAACTCGGCCCTCCAGTTCCAGACCCTGTTCCTGAACCCGTTCCAGACCCAGTTCCAGACCCTGTTCCCGAACCCGTTCCTGATCCAGTACCCGAACCCGTTCCAGAACCCGTTCCCGCGCCCCCCGTTCTTGTATTAACCACGGCCTCAGCAACATCTTTCTGAGCGAGGGATTCGAGACTCGCATCATCATCGGTTTTGTTTTCTGCAGGTGCGGGGCCTTCAGCGACCATGGGTTTCGCATCGTCACTCTTTTGCTTCTTCATGGAACCGCCTCCCGAAAAAACGGTCCCACCCGTGCAACTCGTAAGGATAAAAATAGTCCCTACTACGATGAAAGCAAACGCACCGCAATATCGAATGGAGTGTCTTTTCATGGTCAATCCCCCTTTATCCCTTATTTTAGAACATAAGTTGAATCATTGCGTAGTTTTCATTCGAAAAATCGTATCCCCAGGTTGTCAGGATTTTTTTACTGCCATCTGCGGCGACTATTTCGATGGACGATATTTTACTAACA
This sequence comes from uncultured Pseudomonadota bacterium, assembly GCA_903832105.1. GTDB lineage: Bacteria > Bdellovibrionota_B > Oligoflexia > Oligoflexales > CAILAO01 > CAILAO01. The sequence continues at coordinate 3,851 of CAILAO010001040.1, forward strand.
TCCATGTAATGATTGCAAAGCAGCGCCTCTTCACTTGGGTTTGAAAGAAGTTGTACGTCATTCGCTGTACAGTTCGACGTTTTGTACATTTGACGGAGCGCGCTCCAACTGTATGAGTGAACTAGCTTATTTGGAACGCCGTAGAAGTTAAATATGACATCATCGTCATTCACTGAGAACGGCTTCCCGTTTTTCAGAGCACGAATAAGCACGTTCGCGTTTTCCGCTGGAGTCAGCTTGAGTTCGGCGTTATCCACAGCAGCAGGCTCGATCGATATCGATTGTCCGACGGAATGTTGAGGTGGATTTGGATCGATCGCGCAACCAAAGAGCATCGCGATCGAAATCAGGGCTATCCCGAGTATCGTGATATTATTAAAACGCTTCATAAAAACCCCCATACTTTTACAAGGAGAGTGCTAGGTAATTATTAATGTCCCCTTTTACATCAACTGCGATCGGCATTTTTATGCTGAAACTTTAAACTTTTTTGTTTATCTTTACATAACAATAGGTTGGGTTACGATATAGCTTCTGTAAACTTTTTTTACAGGCCTTTAGAAATCAAAAACTTCGCATAAACCCCGTGGTGATCCGAAACGTAGAGTTTCACTATTTCAGAGCTAACAGAGACCAAGTCTTTGTTAAAAAAAACATAATCAAGTCTGAGGGTTGGAAGCACTTCAGTTCGAAATGTAAAAGCACCCCAAACGTGGTGAGTTAGGTAAGCGTCTTTTGCGACACGACTTAAGCTACGAATCGTGGTTGAGGTTGGCGGCGCGTTGAGATCGCCTCCAAAAATGATGGGGCCTTTTAGCTCTGCAAGGTAGTTTTGGAAGAACATGACTTCCTTTACTTGATTTTCCCAAAGATAGCGTCCCCATATCAACTGATCCCAAAGCATGTGGCTTTCTCCGCGACCTGCGATAAAACGGATCGCAATCACATGCACCAATGTTCCTTTGACATCGACCACCGCATGAATAAATGATCGCTTTGGGAAATATGGCTGTTCCTCGATCTTATTGAAGCCACTCAGCGAAGGGGCATAAGTCGGCAACTCAATATCCCGCACGTCAACCACGGGAAACCTTGAAACGATAGCCGTACCTTCCCTTGGCCCAATGTAAACACTGAATGGAAATAGTTCGCTTTTAAGGAATTTCTTTTCATCGGAGTTCAAAATATTTTCTGACAGGAGCAAGATGTCGGCATCTAATGTCTTCAAAATGCTGGTGACACGTTCCAATCCCTGAACGTAATACTGGACGTTGAGCGCCAGAACAGAAAACTTTGTCCCTTCTGAGATCTTCTCTTCTTTTTTTAGTAAAGGTTTCAGAGAATAGTCTTCGAAAAAAGCCATAAGAAGAGCCGACGAGAGAATGAGACCAAGCGCTATCTTAAATTCTTTTTTTATTAAAAGACCAAGCGCGGAAAAAAGGCTTAAAATAAAAATCCAAAACGGCGGAAAAAATGTCCCTGCGGTAAAAAACGAATCAATCGAAAAAAAGCCACTGTGAGCAACCCATCCCCAACAAATAAGAAAGATAGTGATGCCGCAGACAAAGTATAAAAATTCTGTCAGAATCCACCGGCCAACTTTGACGATCAGCCGACCAGCACACCACACATTTTGCAAGTAATCACTCGGAACCTTCTGCACAGTATGAATATTCACTCCAATCTCTTATTAAAAAGACACATTAATCTACTGACATTCCTGATGAGATTGAATCAAAAACTTTTAACCTATTGTTTTTAAAAGGATCGTTTTAAAAGATATGTCGTCTTTATCTTGACAAAAGCGATCTTAGCCCCACATTGTCTAAAGCGGAGGTATTCAGAATGGATCTCAATCGTTATACGCAAAAGTCCCAAGAAGCTGTCACAAGCGCTCAAAAGTATGCCATTCAGTATGGCCACACGGAGGTTGATAGTGAACACCTGGCATTAGCTTTGCTCGAAGATTCCGAGGGGCTGATCCCGAAGCTCCTAAAAAAGCTCGACCTTTCGACGAAAATCGTCAAAGAGAGACTGAACAACGAAATCGAGGCCAAACCCAAGGTCACGGGGGGCGGCTATGATCCCTCAAAGATTTATATTTCAGGGCGACTCTCAAGACTTCTGGTCAACGCGGAAGACACCGCACGCCGACTTAAAGACGAGTACGTTTCCGTTGAGCATCTGTTCTTGGAACTGATCAAAGAAGGGAACGCGTCAAGCATCGGCCGGATTCTTAAAGATGTCGGTCTCACAGAGGCTTCATTTCTACAGGCCCTGAGTGATGTCCGTGGAAACCAGAGGGTCCAAAGCGCCAATCCTGAAGCAACCTATGAAGCCTTGGAACGTTATGGAATCGATCTCGTAAAAGCGGCGAGCCTCGGAAAACTCGACCCCGTCATCGGACGAGACGAGGAAATCAGGCGATGCATTAGAATATTAAGCCGAAAAACGAAGAATAATCCTGTGCTTATCGGCGAACCGGGCGTTGGCAAGACATCGGTTGTCGAGGGGCTCGCTCATCGAATTTTACGCGGTGATGTCCCGGAAGGACTCAAGAAAAAAACCATTTTTGCCCTCGACATGGGGTCTCTCATCGCGGGGGCTAAGTATCGCGGGGAATTTGAAGAACGCCTCAAAGCGGTTTTGAATGAAGTAAAACAGAGCGAAGGCCGAATCATTCTCTTTATCGACGAACTTCACACCATCGTAGGCGCCGGAAAAGCCGAAGGCTCGATGGATGCTGGCAATATGCTAAAGCCGATGCTCGCGCGCGGAGAACTTCACTGTATTGGCGCCACGACACTTGATGAATACCGAAAGCACATAGAAAAAGACGCCGCTCTTGAAAGAAGATTTCAACCCATCCTTGTCGATCAACCATCGGTTGAGGACACGATCTCAATTTTGCGAGGACTTAAAGAACGCTTTGAAGTCCACCATGGGGTTAAGATTCAAGACACTGCGCTCGTAGCCGCGGCGACCCTCTCGCACCGCTACATCACGGATCGATTTTTGCCCGACAAAGCGATAGATCTTGTCGACGAAGCCTGCGCTAAAATCAGAACTGAGATCGACTCTATGCCCACCGAACTCGATGAAGCGCAAAGGCGCGTCATGCGTCTTGAAATCGAAGAAACCGCACTTAAGCGCGAAAAAGACTCCGCGAGTCAAGGCAGACTGCATGCACTACAAAAAGAGCTTAAGGAAGCAAAAGCCGCCTACGACACCTTGAAAGGTCGATATAACAACGAGAAGGCTGGCCTTCAAAAAATCAACGCCCTAAGACAAAAGCTGGAGTCAACTAAATCCTCCATTGAGCGCGCAGAACGTGAATATAACCTAGAAAAAATTGCCGAACTCAAGCATGGCGTTTTACCGCAAATCACCAAAGAACTCGAAGCCGCAGAGAAAAAACTTCTCGAACAAGACGGATCTACGAGTCACGAGCATCGTCTCCTGCGAGAAGAAGTGACTGAAGACGAAATCTCAGCCATTGTCGCACAGTGGACAGGCATTCCAATGACAAAACTTCTTGAAGGTGAGAAAGAAAAACTTCTTCGCCTCGACAAGATTCTCCATGAACGAGTCGTCGGTCAAGACGAAGCCGTACAAATCGTTGCTGACGCGGTCATGCGGGCACGGTCTGGGATCAAAGACCCGACGAAACCCGTCGGAACATTTATATTTCTGGGGCCGACGGGCGTCGGAAAAACTGAGCTTGCAAAGGCTCTCGCGGAGAGTCTTTTTGATAGCGAAGAAAATATGGTTCGCATCGACATGTCGGAATATATGGAAAAACACTCCGTGGCGCGGCTTGTCGGGGCCCCTCCGGGATATGTCGGCTATGAAGAGGGCGGGCAGCTTACCGAGGCCGTAAGACGAAAGCCTTATTCCGTTGTGTTGTTCGATGAAATCGAAAAAGCGCACCCAGATGTGTTTAACATACTTCTTCAGATTTTGGACGACGGCCGTCTTACGGATAATCAAGGCCGCGCCGTAAACTTTAAAAATACCGTGATTATCATGACCAGCAACATCGGATCAGAGGCGCTACTTGAAGACAGCTCAGGTGAAGACGGACATCTCAGTGAATCTGTCCGCATTCTCATTATGGACAAGCTTAGATCACATTTCAGACCTGAATTTTTGAATCGTATTGATGAAATTGTCCTCTTTAAAAAACTTCGCCTGGCCGAAATCAAGCAGATTGTCGATATCCTGATA
>CAILAO010001041.1 GCA_903832105.1 uncultured Pseudomonadota bacterium
GGATGATGCCTCGCAGGCAAAAATGACCGCAATCTCAGATATGGGCTCGACGATCACCGTTGGGATCTCGAATTTTTCAAGGCGATTAGATGTGGGCGTGCAAGTGAGGCCCATGTTCCGTTATGCATATGAAGACACCGTGCCAAGTTCTATTATCGTCGACAAAAACGAACTCCAAAGAAGACTTAAGGATGAGTCGAATAAGTCGAGTGCGATTGCTTTTGATTTGGGATTTTCGTTCACGCTCGCGGACTTTTGGTTCCCAACGCTTGGTTTGTCGATTTTAAACGCGCCAACGGGTTGCCGGGAAGGTTATTTAAACCCGTTCACTAAAACACGGCAAAAGGTTTGTGGAACAAAATATACTGGAAGCTTCGGAAACGAAGAAGCTTTATCGACGATCGATCCGACGGACATTCGCGTTGGCGTTTCAATTCTGCCACGTCTTGGACGTAAGGTAGCTCTGCGATTTGCGCTCGATGCTCATCATTTGTATTTGACTGACGGAACTCAATATTACGGGCTTCCTGGGCTTGAAACTTCAAAAATGTTACACGGCGGCGTAGAGCTAGTGACCGGCAACCCTCTTGAAATTAGTCCATTCACACTTAGGGTTGGTGCGAATCAAGGATTTTATACATTCGGCTTTAGTCTCAACTTCAGTATGTTCTCCCTAGATTTTGCCACCTATGGAACAGACATCTCAAGCTCCGCCACGGCCGAAGAAGATCGGCGTTATGTCGGTGGCTTATCGATGGTGTTCTAGGCTCGATTATTTGATTGAGATATCGAATGTCGGGGCTAGGGCAGATTCCTCGCCTGTCGCCTCGTCGACTTTAATGGTGTTTTTCCACTTCACCTTAAGTAGAACGGTTATACCCTGACCTTTTCCGACGGAAATACTTTGAGCCAGTGTCATATCGCCAGTGTCGAGGATGACCGTGTGCTCGGCAGCTTTTCCCGCGACGACAATGGAAGGGTCAAACTTGATCGTAAGGCCGCTCATCGCAACGCCTTCGTACTCAGCAACATCAGCAGAAAAAATGATTTGCGTGCGATCGACGATACGAACGACCGGCGGATCACTGGTCATTAAGTCAACATCTCCAGAACCGTCGCTTTTTGTGATCAAGACATCAGTTAAAAGATAATTTTGCCATTTTGGTTCAAACGCACCATCAGCGCCGACGGGCTCTTCAAAGACTCCATACATCTCAACAACAAAACTCTGACTACCGGTGAGACTTGTTGTCGCCCCGCATGCAGAGAGAAACAAAAGCGAAGAGAAAAGAAGTAAAATTTGAGCTGAACTTTTTATCACTTTGAAAAACTCCAATTTTTCTCTGCAAGTGAAAACTTCAGTATCCTATTGCCTATCGGTCGTTGAGAGAAAAACTTTATATTTTTCACGCAGTTTTCTTTTCTTAGCGGTTGATGTTAGTCTTATGATCCTGTTTTTAATGGAGAAAGTATGGTTTTTGAGAGGTTTTAAAAAGAGAAATATATTCAAAGCCAAGAGAGATCAGTCTTTGCTGGATAGAAATTGTACTTTCGATGAAC
>CAILAO010001042.1 GCA_903832105.1 uncultured Pseudomonadota bacterium
ATTCCTATACGTTTAATTAGACGGCCAACCCAGTCATTCCACAGGATGAGGGATTTATGAATTGTTTGATTATTGGGTTTGTGAGTTCAAGAAAGACCATAGATTTTGCAACGATCCAATAATCCATGAGACGGTAATCGAAGTATAGCAATTTAAGGAAAAGAAGAAATTATGAAAGAGATCAGAGTTACTAGGGTTCGAAAAATATATTCAAACGAGGTACATAACGCGTTTACCTCCATCGTGCGATTCGAAGGGAAATCTTATGTGGCCTTTCGTTCAGCCACAGTTCATGCATCATGTGACGGCAAGATTGTGGTTATCAGTTCCGAGGATAACAACAAGTGGGATGTCGCCACCGTGATTGAGAAAGCGGGATTGGATTTGCGGGATCCGAAACTTACCGTGTTTAAAAATAAAATCTTCCTGAGTTTCTTTGTCCGCAGGCCGCAGGATTATGTCATTCAAAGCTTCATGGTGTCGTCAAAGGATGGGAAAGAATACAGTGAACCACAAGAGATCCAAGGCATGCCCTTGATTTGGGGCATTGCGATGCATGAGGAATGTCTATACGGGACAGGGTACAAAAGGGAAGACGACAATTGTTATCACTCTTATTTATTCAAGAGTCCGGATGGGGTGAACTGGGAGAAACTCCTTGCCTTCCCCAGCCCCGGGAATGAGACCGCTATTGATTTTGACAAAGATGGCACCTTATGGGCACTGGTCAGGGATGACCAACGCGGACAGATTCCGGCGTTATGCAAGATAAATCCGCCATACAGCGCGATCGAATCAACTAGGCATCTGCCAATTAAAATTGGTGGACCGATGATAAAACGCTTTAACGGCGCATCCGTCATCATAGCACGTTGTTGGAGTCAGGATGATACTAGAGAGCAACGGTATAATACGCGTGCCGATATTTTTATTCTGGAAGATTTCAAAGAACTCCGTCACGTTCGCCCCTTGCCCAGCGGTGGAGACTGCTCTTATGCATCTTGGGCGGATATTGGAGATGGGAAAGCGCTTGTGTCCTATTATTCGTCGCATGAACACAGTATGGACGCTCCTTGTCGAGATGATAAATCGGATGAAAAGGATGTTGCGAGTTCGGAACATAATACCGCGTCGGATATTTATCTGGCGGAGATATCGTATAAAATTTAAATATATAGTTCATCTTAAGGAGTAGCGTAATGAAAAAAATCATGTTGTCAGTATTAAGTGTATTTGCACTGGCGTGTGCAGGTGCTGCGGTGGACCTAGTCAAAGACGGTGTATCAGTCGCAGAGATCGTAATCCCGGAAAATTCTTCACTGTGCGTTAAAGCCGCAGCGGGAGAATTGCAGCGCCGCCTTGCGGAAATGTCCGGAGCGAAACTTCCAATCGTGGATAAAGTTTCTCCTGATGTCAAAAATCAGGTATATGTCGGCGAAAGCGACTACACCCGCAAGCTTGGAGTTACTCTGGATGATGTCAAACTTGATGGTTTCAAAATAGTCGCTGACAAGAATTATGTCGTACTTGCCGGCAAAGACATTTATCTTTTTGAAAAACGCCTTGCCAAATTTGCCAATGTACCCGCGAGCGCCCGTAATAAGGTATGGGAGGAATTCACCGGGCACAAATGGAGGGAACCTGCTTTTTGCGGCAATGGCGATTTCAGTAAG
>CAILAO010001043.1 GCA_903832105.1 uncultured Pseudomonadota bacterium
AGCTCGCGGTATTCGCAATCTCAAACGCTTCTCGTAAATGTGGTTCAAGAAAGGTGTGAGGAATAAAATCAAGTTCTCCGGCACACTTAATGAAATACATCCATTTCTCAGTGACGGTCACTAATTCTTCTTGGGATTTTGTGAATTTAGGGAGTTCAACAAAAATTAGTTCAATATCGTCACTATACTTGATTAACTGGGTTTTTTCGCGTAAATTCCAATACGAAATAATACTTGGAATCTCTTCAAACATCACAAAATCCGTGATCGTTAAGGCAATAATCGGTTCTAAACTTTCATAGTGTTGCGCCCTTTTTAATTGGGTCGAATAGAGCTTAGCCGCATTATAGAGGACGCGTTTTTCAAAACCTTCGACATTCAAGACTTGCATTTCAATGATGACTTTTGTGTGGTTTGATAAAATGGCTTTGACATCCACGTAACTATCTTTCATCCCTTTTAATAGTGGAATTTGATACGGATCAACAATCACTAAATCTGCGATCGTATCATCTCCAAAATCAATAATCGCATTTAGAAAATCGATCAAGATGTTTTTGGACTGTTCGCTGCCAAAGACTTTTTTAAAGGCAAAATCGGTTTTGACATCAAGAAATTGCATAATAGTTCCCCCTTGTATATAAAACAGGCCCAACGGCTGGCATCACCGGCAAGGGCTGGACTTGGCAGAAAAGCCGCCACCGATCCTAACGCTCACCGTCAACACTTCTTAGATGATTTGCTTCACTCAATACAGTGTCAGGATTCCCGTCTCCGAGTCATCACTTGCGCTTAGGGCGTTAATCGCGTCGCAGTTGTCACGGAGCAACGTTTCCATCTCTTGTGTTGAGCAGTTTCCGCGGCGTATCCAAATCACTTGGGGCGGAAACCCCAGCAATAGTCCTAACTCGCTGAAGTCCGCATCCTTGGTGACGATGATGTAGTCATGTTGGCGCGCATACCCCCACACAACTTTGTCAAACGCTGTGCTAAGTCCAACTGTCGAGACATGAATTGAGCCGGGATAAAGATCGGCGAGACGGTCAACTAAACGCGGAGATAAGTTTTGGTCAAACAGGAGTAGTTTCATGGCTGGACAGCCAGCATCAACCGCTCGCGTTTAGCGGCGAAACTTAGACACGCCAGAATATCATCTTGGGTCAGATAAGGAAAATCATCAAAGATTTCTTGATGGGTCATCCCCGACGCCAGATACTCCAGCACATCGTAGACAGTGATACGCATCCCCCGAATACAAGGTTTGCCCCCACGTTTACCGGGCTCAATGGTGATAAGGTCTTTGTATGACATGGCGCTCTCCACAATTCAGGACTAGCATCTACCTCAGGCTGACTTGCGCCTGTATTACACGACTGATAGAGGCGAGACTAAATTGCCCGTTGGGTAACACTTGTGACTGTGCCGCCGAAAGCTTTGCGTTACTGGCAAGGGCGGGATTTGTCGGACAAAACCACCAGACGCCGAACCCGTCGTTGTAGCCGGTTTCCCGAAAGTGCTTGAAAAGCCCCGCACTTGTCCGGTGCAAGCCTCAAGTTCCCATCTTTTGCAACAAACCTGGAAACCCGATTGCTAATCCGCCAGAGACACGGCGACTTGCGGCTCGTGACAGATTCAGCCAATTCAGAGCGACTCGCTGACTGTTCAACTTGTTAGCGAACACTACACTTTTTGGGGAGTGCTCCCGTAAATCTTTGCGGCTTTTCGGCTTGGCGTGAGGCACGCGCCGCTCAACCAAGAAGCCCCATGAAAAGTTAGTGCCATCAGGCTATGGCCTGATTTGAGATTTAAGATTTGCTCTCGACGGGCGCTTCGATCTTAGCCTCAGCGCCAACCCCCGCCCCCAACCGCACCATCGCCGCGCTTTTCATCTTTTCGGCGGTTTCCACCGAAGTCAGCAGCACCTTCAGGCTCAGGAAAACCAGATCGATATCGGCCACCGACAGCGTGACGTCACCGTACAAGATGACGCCTTTGTTGAGGATGCGGTCCACTAAGTCCAGCAGCGTGATCTCTTTTTCCTTAGCCGCTAAGGGGACCACCGTCTTTTGCTTGATCTTTTGCTGGGGGGGAATATTCCCCGTTAGGGGGGGATGCTGGCTCATTCGACCGATACCTTTTCAAGATTGATGGTGGCAAAATTGTACGGCGGCCACGGGCCCGTCATCTCGAAACTGAAGCCCTGTGCGCCGTAGCTAGTTTGCAAATTTTCCAGCTCGGTTTGAAACGCGGCCAGTTGATCGTCGGGCACCAGATAGGCCGCATTCAGGAGCATGTCATCCTGGCGCTGCGTGGTCTCTTGGTCCTGCAACGAATTGGTCACCGC
>CAILAO010001044.1 GCA_903832105.1 uncultured Pseudomonadota bacterium
CATGCTGAGGCTCCTCGGAATCCAGTATCATGGTCCTCCCGTTAGACCTGCGAGACGACAGTTTAACATTCTGGATACTGACCAAACGCCCGCCTATGATTAACGTCAACAATGGCCACTCACAATCTATTATCTAAATATTCCAAAAAAAATATTCATAATGCATGAAGACTAAAATCGAGAACAAAATAAGCGTCCTCGACTCAAAACCATCAGGGGATTTGAACCTGATTGGCGTTTTGCTGCAAAAAACAGCCGTCTATAAGGGGCAGTGGGGGATATCGACCTCCTATTAACTTCTAAAACGAAAGGGTCGAATTTGAACAGACGATCTCCGGGTTTTGAGTCTATTCCCGAAAGCTTTGCAACATTTGGATTTTTACTGGTTTTTCCGAAAAGGCGGAGGAGCTTAAGTCCGATTTTTTGTTTTCGGCCTGTTTTTGCTTTTTGAGTCTTGCTTTCTCTGGTTTATAAAAGGCGATTCATATGATAAGTTTTTAACTGAGGATGTGAGGCAGTCCATTGTCAAGGTTTTTGTAGCTTCTTTGTTGAATGTTCTTGAGTGCGGCTAATGAGAGCAGGGGAAAAATTTGAAAAAACAAAATAAGCAAAAAGTGTACATAGAGACCACAATAATAAGCTACATGACCGGCAGGTTGAGTCGTGACTTGATGATTGCTGTAAAGCAACAACTTACGCAACAGTGGTGGAAGCGAAGTAAATCGCACTTTGAACTTTATGTATCTGAATTCGTGATAAACGAACTCAGTGCTGGTGACAATAAAGCTGCAAAAGCTAGACTGTCTGCTATTGAAGGCATATCTACATTAGAAATGGTAACCGATGTCACCAAATTCGCGCGCAGACTTCTTGAAGAAGGACCGATTCCGAAAAAGGCTGCTGTCGACGCCTTTCATATCGCGATAGCTTCCGTCCACCGTATGGATTACCTATTGACATGGAATTGCACTCACATTGCTAATGCTCAGATGCGCAACAATATTATGCTTCTGGCGCAAAAGTCTGGATTGCGTTGTCCAGTGATTTGCACACCAGAGGAATTGATGGGAGATTAGAATCAATGAAGAAAGAACAAGATCCAATTAAGGAAGTACGAAGAATCCGCGACTCATACGCGAAAAAGTTTGATTACGATATTGATGCTATTGCCAAAGACATTAAAGAAAAAGAAAAAAAATCAGAGCGAAAAATAGTATCATTTGCAGCTAAGTCGAATGTCAAGAAGGCTGGTTGAGATGATTATGCTCGTCCAGAAAAGCATTGCGCTTTGATTACAATTCTCCGAGCTTATTTGAATTTATTTTTATTAAATAGTGATTTTCGCTAACGCACGCGAGGAATGAAGCAACCTAGTAGCAAATCATGACGTTCATCCATGCTCAACATTTTTTCCTACTCCTTCTTTTGACCGGACGGCTGAAATTCAGAACTTTTTGAGCGTTTTTATTCTCATCGACCTTGCATTCAACAACATGTTCGGTGGCCTGTTGACGCTCAGAAAGCTCAAAGTATTGATTGGATGCTTCGATATCCTGTGGAACGCCATCACCATAGAAAAGCATTTGAGCAATCATTCTTGAAGAATCGGCGTCGCCGGCTGCGGATGCAAGTTTGAAATACTCAGCCGCTTTGGGTTTGTTGCGGATGACGTGTGATTCGTGGTTTCCATTGTAGAACAGACGGCCTAGGTAAGAGAGGACGGGAGGGGGTGGACACGCCATCTTACTGACGTCTTCTAGGTAGGATAATGCTTCGAGCACGTTTTTAGGGATAACTTCGCCAGAGAAGAGTTCGATACCGACACCAAATGCGGAATTTTCGTTTGAGTCTTCGGCAGAAGTCTGTAACCAAAACATCCCCCTAACCGCATCGCGTTCTTTGGCTTCATGGAGATAGTAGTAGCCGAGGTGGTTTGTGGCATTGCTAAAACCACGCTCCGCAAGGTCGGTTTGAATCTGTAAAGCCCACTCCTTGCCTAAGATGTCTATATAAGTGTCTGACTTGGAAATGGAGAAGAGAAATGAGGCTGCGGGGACAATGCTGTAAAGGGTTGGATTGGCTTTAAAGGTGTTCCAGATTTTGTGGATGTTAGAAGGATCAAGAACGATGTTCTGATGATTGAAATTTAAAACCTTGTAAAGAGCATGAGGTTCCCGATCCGAAGCTTTAGTAAACCAGGATAAGGCCTGAATCTCGCTTTGAGGCAAGCAGATCCCGTTAAAAAAACAAACACCAATATAATACTCGGCGTCCGCAAGACCCATCTCAGCAGCTTTCATGATGAGGTTGATCCCTTCCGATGGGTTTTGTGCGCAACCAATCCCGTGAAACAGGGCGTATCCTTTACGGTAGAGCCCCTCAGGTTCATTCGCGTTGGCGGATTTCTCGAAATAGTTAAACGCCGCTTCAACATCCATGAATTTAGGTTCGAGACTGAGGTATAACAACCCGGCCGCGAGCGAAGCTCCTGGAACTCCTTGACGCTCCGCGGTCTGTAACAAACTTTCGGTCTCCCCTATAGAAAACGGCGGTATCGTTCCTAATGCTTGGACGAAGGACAGGATAAATTTGGCTTTACTGCAGTCATAAGCTGCGGATGTTCGCAAAAGATCGAGAGCAGATTGCCTGTGCGTCGAGACTCCTTTGCCATATAGACGCATCATGGCCAGTTCATAGGTGGCTCGGAGTTCCCCCTGAGAGGCGGCAATGCCATAACAGATCGCCGCTTTCTCGGCGTCAATGGGACCCCCGATACCGTACTGGAGCATTCGACCAAAATCTCTACATCCAAGCATCGAACCGCATTCTGCCGCTTTTGAATACCAATGCCGGGCTTTTTCGAAAGATTGTTCAGCAAGATACCCTTGAAAGTAACAGTTGCCGACTTTCCACATGGCATGAGGAATGCCGACGGAAGCACCAGCCATATAGCGCTCGAATTTGTTTGACATGTTGCGTCTCCTTACGGAAAAGGTGTTTGTTTAAACACTCGAGGGATCTATCGGATGTTGCTTTGTCAGGAGAGGTCACGTTTATAATTGTTTGTAAATACTGGGTGTTAGCGGGAATATCCTGCTTTAAGAGCGGATGTTTCGATGCGTTGACGCAGATCGAGATGAGGAACCGCTAATGCAATTCAAGACTAGGATAACTTTTAAGTTTTTAAACTGTGATATCATTATTTAAACAAATACTGTTGGAGATGCCTTATGCCAGGTAGGAACGCTCAGGTTTCAAGAACGCTCAGGATCCTTTCAATGCTTGACGGTGTCAAATATGGTTTGACCGTAGACGAAATTACCGAACAGCTTTGTACAATGGGGCATGATGTCAGCAAGAGGACGGTCTATCGGGATCTTCTGGGCCTGCAAAAGGCCGGTTTCGGACTTATCGAAAAGGGTGTTTCTGAGACCCAAGGGATCAAATGGATGCTTGATGAAGACACCAGAATCCAGCGGCTGGCAATGTCTATGGACGAATTGTTTGCGCTTTCTTTTGCAAGAATCACACTCTCCCCGTTTGAAACAATCCCGTTCAGGAAAAATGTAGATTCGGCTTTTCTTAAAGTCGAGGAAAAACTCAGTGCCCAACAGCGTAAATATGTGAAGCAGATCCGCGAGGAATTCAAGTTTGAGACTGGTACCAAGTGGGCCGTCGGAATCAAAGAGAAAACTCTGGATGCAATCAGGGCCGCATGCGAGGAAGGACATGTTCTCAACATCGATTACGAATCATCACATTCGAGATCGCGGCGCCAAAGGGAAGTCGGGCCGCATTATCTCTATGTTGCAAAAGGATCGCTTTATCTGGTTGCGGAAGATCTCGAGGATAATATGGTCAAGATATTCAGCGTGCCACGCATCCATTCGGCCGAAATGACCGACAAACCCTACGCGGGCGAAAAACTGGAGCCTGAAAAGTTTTTTGGTCAGTCTTTCGGGGTCTTCAGGAATACGAATGCTGTCTCTGTAAAGATATCATTTGATCGTTCTGTAGCGGCATATGTCAAAGAAAGGCAATGGCATGCAAGTCAAAAAATCAAGGCACTGCCCGACGGGCGTCTCGAAATGTCGCTAGAGGTCGCCATAACCCCGGATTTTGTGCAATGGATATTGGGTTTCGGATCCCATGTGAAAGCGGTTAGTCCACCGATATTGGCAGGCAAAATAAAAGAAGAAGCTGGCCGGATTGTTTCATTATACTGAGTTGAGGTTTCTATTCGATTAAAATTGCGCTGCAAATATTGGTGCGATTGGTAGCCTTTTACTCTGGAGATTGTTCATGAACTTAAGAAACGAGATTATATCTCGATTCGGAATTGAATATATCGATGATCCGCTTCCTGGTCCAAGGAATGATGATGAGGTTATCCTTGATGTCCCCGGATATCGGCAAACGAAGGACTATACATGCGGATTTGTAGCGGGTTTAATCGTATTGCATACGTTTTTTCCGAAAAGAAGTGCGGCCAGGTTTTTAAAGGATACGAGACCAAGAGAAAGCTGGGGATTAACCTCGTGGAAACTTGTCAAGGTTCTGCGAAAGAACGGAGTAGGCATTAGCAAACGTCTGAAGATGTCTTTTAGGGGAGTAAAGAAAGAGATTGATCTCGGTTTTCCGATAATTACTTCCGTTAAAACAAACGTGCGGGGCGAATATCATTGGGTGGTGATTTACGGATACGGCCAGCGACCCCATAGAGTTTTTGTTGCAGGTAACGGGATACCTTATTTAGATTTTATTAGGGGGAAAGACGCTCTGTGGAGTAAGTTTTCAAAGACGCTATGCCCAGATGGGGAGTTTTTGGTTACATATGGGAAATGATAGTCGGCTTTTGTGCGAGATAGTTTTCATGAAACTTTCTGACCTCTTTTTCCTTCCTTCTAAGTAATAGGTTTTCAATCATCCACTTTTCTAAACTGACTCAAAGTTTTGGTCGGTGGCTGTGTGTTTCTATGAGAAATATCTAGGTCCGGAAATGATTTTGGTCCGCAAAACGGGACAAAAACTTGCCCTCTGATTAAAAGAAATCCCATACAAATCAACAAGCAAATGAAACAAATCGTTGGCACAGAAATTGATAGGGGAAATCTGTGTCTGAGATTAAAGGTGCGGTGAACTAGTGAAGTTCGAAAACGTGAAGTGCAAAAAATTGTTTTAAGGGAGGATCAATGCACGACCTATTTCTTGAACCATTATACCTTGGTTGCTTTTACGGAAGGTATCAGAGTTTCGGTCACTGTCCGAACTGTAAGACGAGTTCCATCGTTTACTCATTCGCTCATACCGCTTTTTGTGTGAACTGCGGATACCGGCAGCATTCGCTCGTTTGGCCAAGTCTTGGTCTTGTAAAAGTCTGCAAGAACGGGATCAAAAGTGTCAGGAAATACGCAAAAAAAGTAAAAGCATCTTTTGGAGAAGAAAAACCACAAACCATACGGGATTGGAAATAAGCCATGTGCGTTGTCAATTACAAAAAACTGAGATGGATGTTTTATGAATGGATTGGATCTTTGTCAGTTAATGAAATTGTTAACAATCGGGCTATTACTCCTGTTCTTGAAAGGATTGGAAAACGATTGGCAGCCATTGAAGAAGTGGCGACGTGCGCTGCAAATTAAAAGGAGGATAAAGAAAGTGAAACAAAGTCTAGAACATAAAACATCACTGGCTGAAGACTTTAAAATTCTTTTTAGCCTCATTTCGATGAAAGAAGGGCTTAAGAATCCTCTTTTAAAAGAAAGAACAGAAGAAATATTGGAGGAGCTGGGAGAAATTCCAAAAATCGGCGGTAGCTACGACTACTTATTCGAAAAAAGTGTAGCAAAAGAAGATGTCGGGGAAGAAGTCGAGATTGGAGCTTAACTAATGGAAAACGTGTCTAAAAATAACAGCGATATCCCGCTTCCTGTGACCATAGTGCTTCTGTTTACTTTGGTTTGCGTGATTTTTTATCGAAGTTTAAGTCCGATTTTAGCTGATATGGAAAAGCTGGATGGGTTAGCTAGAGAGAATGGTCTGATCATCGGCCTTTATATATTGTCTATTTTTGTCAATATCATCTGGTTTTTTCTGGTTCCTGTTCGAAAGATAGGATTTAGGAAGCAAGGAAGTAGGCTTGAACAGCTTGAAGGGGAAAATAGCTGGTTATCCAGAGAAACGCTGTTTAGAAACGGATTTGGCGCTCTTTTTGGACTATCAGCATACTTTCTGTTAAATGAAGCAGATTATGACATTGACTTTATAGGACCACGCTATTCTTCATACTTAACTAAAATTCTTTTCTGTAGCATCGGAATGAATGCCTTTATCGCGGGCAGAATTATCTATCGGCTGACCACGATAAAGTGGGCGGCCATTTTCAGAGCCAGAAGTCTTTCGACGTTTCCCAAAGAAAAAAACGAGATAATCCTAGGATCCGAAAATGAAGATTCAAAGAGAAAAGAAGAACCAGGATGGGTAAAACTCAATCGAAAAGCACTTAATGGAAACATATTTATCACGGGGAGCATCGGCAGTGGAAAAACTCAAGGTACGATACTTCCGTACCTCGATCAGATCCTTGAAAACTTTCATCCGACGCCTTCAATCTTGGCTATCGATCCTAAGGGTACGTTTATCAAAGAAGCTGTCACGATCATTAAAAAGCATGGTTTGTCCGAAAACTGCATTCATCTTAGGCTTGGTGGGCCAGTCACATTTAATCCGATTTATGAAAAAGAGGCACTAAGGTCAGCTAAATATCTCGACGTAGCGAGGATGATCAGAGGAGCTGCATCAAATTTCACCGGAGGTGCAAAAGAGCTTCCTTTCTGGGAGATGTCTTCATTTAATCTCATCAAAAATTGCCTTGTATACTGTGCTGCGGTGCATGGCTATTACACGCTAAATCATTTGTATGATCTTCTAACCAAGACCGTTGATGAGGATGTTTGCAGCGATCTAGAATCTATCCTTAATGCAGGAAAGTTTGACGAAGAAGAAGCGTTCAATATCGATCGCGCGATCCAATACTTTTCATCGGAATATAAAAGCCTTGATCCTAAGGTTAAGACCAGTATTCTTGCGACATCGACGGCATTTTTAAATCAATTTCAGGAATATCAGGCTAGCAAGATCTTTTGTCCTCCAAAAGACGGTCTGACATTGGGATCAATGGCCGACGCTGTCGAACATGGGAAAATCATCCTTTTTGATATCAATAATCCCGGCCTAGCCAAGTCCATGGGCACGTTTGTCAAACTCCACTATCAAAAAGCTTTGCTTGAAAGGCTCAAAATCGTAGGCAAAACGCCCGAAAGGCCGGGGGTTTTGATCATTGACGAATACCAGGACGTAGCAACGGTCGGTAATGGGTCTGGATTTGGCGATGACGGGTTTGTCGCCAAAGGAAGAGAAGGGAACACGATTACGATCGTTGCCACGCAAAGCGTCACTTCTCTTTCTAACTCTCTGGGAAGCCAGGATTCAGCGCGGGAAATCTTTCAGAACTTCAGAACCAGGATTGCTCTTAATTCATCAGATCTTACCACTATCAAGATTTTTCAAGAACTCGCTGGTGACGAGGAAAAGGAAAAAACATCAAGAAGCATCAGCGAACTTTCCCAGGATACAAGGAGAAATTATCTTCTACGGGAATTTGACGTCAAGAGCGCCAATATCACCGAATCAGTCAGCAAATCACTTCAGAAAGAAAAGGCAATCAACGGAAAGGACTTTTCCGAACTTAATTCGTTTGAAGCCCTAGCCCAGGTTTATGACGGGTATTCAACAAAGTTTAAAAAGCTTTTCCTGAAACCATATTTTCTGAGCGAAAAAAGGACGCCTCATAAAAAGATATTAAAAATGTTGGCATCGACAGCTTTGATGTTGGCGATGGTGGTGTCAATTTCTCCTGAAAACGGGTTTTCTTTTCCTACGGTTTGCGACATCGTTAAATCACCTTACTTTCAATCGTGCCTCGAATTTAATCAATCCGGCTGCACCTGTGGTGGCATCATTCCGCACCCCTGCGCCAGGTTTACTTACTACGTTCCTGAGACATATATTGAAGTTGTGGCCCACCCCAAAGAAACCTTCTTCAAGGGGCTCCCCGGCGCAGAGATCCAGCTTGGAGGGATCTCGCGCCGCCTTCCTTCCGCCACGGAAGACGACGACGGAACCGAGGTGTTTGAGGGGCACACGATACCGGTTCCATACGCTTCGATTCCATTTAATACGCTTCCTTGCCGGAGTAATTTTCAAAATATGACGTGTTTTGGCGGGATGAGCGAGCATTTCGGTGATCACTGGATGAACGGTATCGGTGATCTCAAACAGCCGGAATTTCTCGCCTGGCAGGCAAGCCCGAAAGCTTGCCTGTTAAAAGGAGCTGCTATGTCAATCATTGGCGGGGGAGAGGCGGTTTACCACTCCGGAAGTCCGACATGCAGCTTCAACATGCCATCAGCCAAAATACTACCGCCCTCCCCCCACTCGGCCTGTAACGGCTGGGGCGTGTTCTATCCCAGGATGGGCAGGACCGTCGGACCGATGCAGACAACCGGCGCCCTCATGATCGCGTCAAGAATCAAAAGCCTTTCCAGCGAGGTCCTGCAATCGACGCCAACTTTCCCGGACGAAAGGTGGCAAATGATAAAGCCACAAACAACGCAGTGCTTCAGGGAAGGTGAAAATGTCGGATCTCTCGAACTTCTAAAGTCGGTGAGTGACATCGGAAGACTTCAAGGAGGTCCTATTCGCGGTCATCTTTTCGCCGTGTGGAGGAAAGTCAGTTGCTGCGTCGAAATGTATGAAGTTCCGGCAGCAAGGGCTGCGTTGGCGGCACTGCAATCAATTTGTAGCGGTCAATTAAAATAATGGGTGTTTGATGGAAGATATCGCAGCAAAAGATTTTAATTTTGGCCAGTCAAAGACTCCCTACGGGGAACTTTTTTACGATGCTGTTCAAAAAGCCCAAACTGATGAAGCCAGTGACATTCATATCGAACCCACAAGGACCGGAATAAGTATAAGATTCAGGATATTAGGCGATATGCAGCCACCTTGGAAGAAACTTTCCACGGACCATAAACTCGGCTTTGTAAACGAGGTTAAACAATTGACGAATCTATCAATTGCCATAAGCGGAAGACCACAAGACGGAAGAATTTCGATAGACCCCTTGAAGCTTGATCTAAGAGTGAATCTTCTTCCGACTCTTTACGGGGAAAAGATTGTTCTCAGGCTTCTCGACCTTAAAAGAAATTTTGATCTGGACAGGGCGGGCTTTGAAGTGGAAACCCTGCACGATTTGAAAGATGCCACAAGATTCAAAAATGGCGTGATTTTAATTTCTGGACCTACGGGAAGTGGGAAAACTACAACGCTTTACAGTCTTCTTTGTTCGATCGATAGGAAAAAGCTCAACGTAATCACGCTTGAGGACCCGGTTGAATATTCATTGCCCGGAATCAACCAGGTGAGGATCGACAGCAAAATCAATTTCTCACAGGCGCTAAGGGCCGTTCTACGCCAAGACCCGGATGTAATCTTGGTTGGTGAAATAAGAGACGAAGAAACAGCCGCGCTTTGTTTCAAAGCAGCTTCGACGGGTCATTTGGTTTTATCGACCATTCATGCGAACGGCGCAGCGGAGGTTATTGGAAGGCTTCTTAATCTTGGCGTTGAAAAGTTCATGATCGCGTCGAATCTCAGGTTTTCCTGTGCCCAAAGGCTTGTAAAACGGATTTGCCAGACCTGTGCCGTTAAATGTCCGCAGGACGTTGCAAATGACATCCTAAAAAAAGCAGGTGTCGATTTGATAAGTAGAGATGGCAAAAGCAATTTCGAATTGGCAGACGACGGTAACGGCTGCTCCGCGTGCCGAGGAGGTTACACGGGAAGAATTCCGATTCTTGAATATATGAAAGGGGGTGCCATTAAAGATTTTATTGAGGTGGCGGCCAGAGATCCGCCCAGACTCGCGAGAACACTAAAAGAAGCAGCCTATTATCATGCTTTTCAAGGGGAAATAGACATAAGAGAGGTCTTGAATGTCAGCTAAAAGAATATTGATAGTCATTTTTCTTTTTATGGGCATTACCGGAAACATTCATGCCGAAATGGACTATTTTGACTCCGGCATCGACTATTGGAATCAAAATAGTGAAAAAAAACCAAAAAAAGAAGACGCACCGGTAAAGGCCGATGTACCGAAAACGCCGGATGACAAAAAAGAAGCTGATAAATCGTTTGACTGGCAAAAATATCTTGATCCCAAAAATGACGAATTTTTCAAAGAGGGCGACTATCAGCCTCCTGCTCCATTTATGGAAATCGCGAGAAATCCGACGGATCGAAATATTGAACTTTGGTTTGCCTATATTGACAAAAAAAACGTACTTTCTAAAAGGCTGCAAGAAAGAATCTCAGAATATCTGCATAAAAATACCGGCACAATAGCTGCCGAAGAAATCTCTTTGATCAAAAACAAGTTGGCAAATATGCCCACCAGCGATGACGACTCAAAGAGATTCAGGTTCAGGATGTATTTCGACTCCAGATGTCCACACTGCAAAAAGATGTTTTCCACTCTTGAAAGGCTTCAAGACCTTGGTTTTTACGTGGAAGCTAAACAAATAAACAGTGCGGGTGAACCGATTAAGTCAAGTGTACCTGTGACTATGGCGGATAAGAAGGAGGCAGAAGAACAGAAAATAGACAGCGTACCGTTACTCATGATCGGCGATATGAGAGAAAAGAAAGTCTATCGGCTGAATGGCTATCACGATGCTGATTCAATTTTGAAGACAATAAAAGGCTAATTTTCTCTGCTTTTTGAAAAATAGATCAAATTTAAGGAGGAACATCTAACAATGAAAAGTAAAAAAAGCACGAAATCAAAAAATGACAAAAAAGGTAAAGGCGGCAGGCTCATCACAGGGCTGAAGGAGATACTGAAGCTAATAACGACCGAAGGCACGGCCACGAATGACAGTCTGGCCAGGATGACATTCTATATGTCGTTTGCGATCGTAACGGCTGGCATTTTTTATCTCAGCTTTGGCAGCGTGGACCTTTTCGCGCAAAGTAGACTTCCGGGTGTGGACGCCAGCGACAAACTTGAAGCAGCCGGGACGCTCCTCAGGCTTCTTGATACCGCACTATTTAAATGGGGAGCAAGGCTTTTCGCTGGCCTTTGCATTATGAGCGGAGCTTGGATGCTGAAAGAGCAGCGCTATGGAATTTCTATAGTCTGTATCATCGGCGCGATCATCTTCGGTACCGCCCCTACGTGGGTCCGCAATATTTTTTCGATTGGTTCGGAAGACAGCGTTTTTGGGCTTTTATTTCTCTATCCAGCATTTCTTTGGAATAGACGTGAAAAGTCGCACTACTTAGAGGAAGGAAGCATAGAATGCACGACTACAGACCAATCAGAGAAAAGCATGGAAGAAAAGTCAGCCAGACCGTTGACAGCCCAATTCTTATCTTTGACTACTGGGAACTTTCAGACGCCTTTGCCGCTCTTTTCATAATTCTTATCTTCGGCGTCTTGCTCTACTCATGGCCACTCATGATGATCCTTCTTTTTCTCGTACTTGGCTTTGGACCGTATATCAAGAAAAGGAATGAACGGGGCATTTTTCTTCACTGGCCCTACAGGTCTTTAAAAATATCGCTGCCGGGAATCGTAAACCCACTAGGGCGAAGAAAATATTCGGACTAGGAAAAGGAACCTTCAATGAATGAAACGAAAGGAAGTATCACATGTCAAACGATGCAATCGTCAAAAAAGAAAAGAAGTTTAACCGCCGGCCTAATGAGGATATCAGAATCAGGACTTCGGAAGATAAGAAATACATTATGGTCGACCTTATCAAGACCTGGATTCTGCCAGTTAACTACATTGCTGCGATTGTTAAGAATGCAGCTTCAAGTCCTCAAAGTGACTCTGCAACAAACGATAAGGCGAACGGTTAAAGCCTGGGAGGAGTCAATGATCGGACCGATAGAAAAGGGTGTAGCGGCTGCGAGGCTCAGTTTTCCCGAAGATGGCGAATATAGAGGAATAGACCTCAAGATACTTCCTAAATATATTTGCTACAAAGCCGCCCTTTTACGGGAAAAACTTATTTTGCAGTATGTGGTCATTCTCTTAGCCGCATGTTTTCTTGTATATTTTGGAGTATCGCGTTATGAGATTTCATCAATATACGAAAAACTCAGACAAAAGGAATATATCCTTGCTCCAGGCGTGAATGACTTCCTTCCGGCGTCGCCGTCGATGGTCTCAGATAGTTATGTAAACTATGCGGTCATGGATTTTATCAGTCTGTTAGGCAATGTAAACC
>CAILAO010001045.1 GCA_903832105.1 uncultured Pseudomonadota bacterium
CAGCGTGAGAGTCAAAGCTAAAGTTTTTAGAAAGAGATCACGTTAAAGTTATAAGTCGAAGATTAAGATGAAACCTAAGATTGACAAAGCTTTCAAGCCAATTGAGTACACGCCCTGAGAGATTTAAATGCGAAACGAAAGGGTAAATTTCAAAAGAGAGGACTCAGTTTGCTTTCGTAATGCCTTTTCTTTCGGCACTAACAACCGCTGAGAGACCTTCAACCTTACGAATGACCGACTGGAGCTGTTTTAGACTCTGTAAGCCAAGTTCGAATTCAAGGACACCCATCATATCGGAAGAGACATGGACGTTTGCGCGTTTGATATTAACTTCACAGGTTGAAATGGCTTGAGTAATCTCTGCAAGAACGCCCGGTTTATCGTGTGCAATGACAGAAATAAAAGCGGAATAATTACCCATCTCGCTATCGTCAGTCCATGTGACTGCGACCCTTCTATGAGGATCAGTATCCAGCGCCCTCGAACATGTGGCGCGATGAATTGTTACACCGCGTCCCCTTGTAATAAATCCGACAATTTCTTCTCCAGGTAGCGGATTACAGCATCGCCCAAAGTTGACAAGAATATCCGTCAAGCCAGAAACTAAGACTCCATGAACTGAAGACTTCTTCCGTTCAGGTGGTTGCGCCTGTCTCGCCGCAGCCTGTGCAGAAGCTTGCTCAACAAGAGATTTCTTTTCCGCTTTATCGGGAAACGCTCGACCAACTAGATCTTTTGCATCAACTTTTCCGTACCCAATGGAAGTTAAAAGATCGTCAAAATTTCCTTCCCTGGAAAGTTTGGTTGCTTGTTCAGCCCAACCGGACTTAAGCAATTTGTCGAGATTAAGCTCTCTATTTACAAGTTCTTGCTCCAAAATTTCACGTCCAATCTTACGACTTTTTTCCCGCTGCTCACTTCGTAAAAATGAACGAATTTTGTTACGCGCTTTTGAGGTTGTAACGATGTTCAACCAATCTTTAGTTGGCTTTTGATTTGCAGATGTCAAAATTTCAACAATGTCACCAGAACTCACCTTCTTCCTGAGGGGGACAAGATGGCCATTGACCTTAGCACCGACTGTACTCAGACCGACCGCTGTATGGACGGCAAAAGCAAAATCGAGAGCGGTTGCGCCAGCGGCAAGTTGAATCACATCGCCGCGGGGAGTAAATACGAAGATTTCCTCCTGAAATAGATCGACCTTAACAGCCTCGAGAAACTCCCCGGGATCCTGCAGCTCGCTTTGCCATTGAACGATTTGACGAAGCCACGAAAACTTTTTGACATCCGATTGATTGGGCGACGTCGCATTTTTCTCTTTATAAGCCCAATGGGCTGCCACGCCATATTCACAGATTTCGTGCATTTCAAGCGTTCTAATTTGTATCTCAACAGGTTCACCCTTCGGCCGGATGACGGTAGTATGAAGAGACTGATACATGTTAGCCTTTGGCATCGCGATGTAGTCCTTAAACTTTCCAGGCATCGGTTTCCACATGGAGTGGACCACTCCTAGAGCTTCGTAGCAGTCTTTGACGTTATCAACGATGATTCTAAAGGCAAAAAGGTCGTGAATATCTTCGAAGTCAAGATGACGATCAACCATTTTTCTATAGATCGAGTAAAAATGTTTCGGTCGCCCATAGACTCTTCCGTCCGTAAATCCATATTTTTTAAGTTCTTCCTCGAGAATGGACTTCACCTCGTCAATAAACTCCTGGCGAATTGTCTTTTTCGAAGCAACCTTTTGTCGAAGATCGTCGTAAATATCTCGTTTCATGTAACGAAGACAAAGATCTTCGAGCTCACTTTTTAACCCGAAAATTCCAAGTCTATTAGCGAGTGGCGCATATATTTCGAGCGTTTCTTGGGCTATTCTGTCACGTTTTTCCTGCGGAAGACTGTCAAGAGTCTGCATGTTGTGAAGTCGATCAGCAAGTTTTATCAGGATGACCCGGAGATCCTTTGCCATAGCTAGGACCATTTTTCGGAAATTTTCGGCTAGTTTCTCTTGCGAAGACCGAAACTCAATTTTGCTAATCTTGGTCAGGCCATCGACAAGATCGGCGACGGTTTTACCAAAATTTTTCTCAATATCTTGGAGGGTTGTTTCGGTGTCTTCGACTACATCGTGCAAGATGGCCGCCGTAATCGAGGCAACATCAAGCTTCAACTCTGTCAAAACACTTGCGACGGAAATTGGATGACTAATGTAGGGATCCCCGGATTGCCGACGTTGATCGCCGTGTCGCTTAGACGCGAACTCATAGGCCTTACGAACAATATCAAACTTCTCGTCCGGCATGTAGGTGCGCATGCTTGTCAGTAGTTTCTCAAAAGCTTCGTTCGGTGGGAGAGATGCCGGAGAGAAAGAAAGATCAACATTGCTGGCGACAACTTTTTGCGAATCAGCTTGTGATTGATCATTATTATCCATTTTTATAAGCTTCCCAGTATAATTTCCAGAAAACACCCAAAAAGCGCCAATTGTCACCGATCAGCAAGCACTCTAAAGTATATCATCAAACTTCAAGGCAAACCCCGGAGAAAATTAATATTATATGACTTTTCGGCCTCAAAAGACCAATACTACTTCCTTAAAATCGAGAACCGACTGAAAGAATTGCCGTTTTCGAACTTCCAAGGGATGTCCTTCTACAGTATACTTGGGCGTTGTGCTCAACAGTCTCTAGAAACAAGCGTAGAGAGAAGACATGAATACATTATCCGTCCTAGTTGTTGACGACGAGCCCGTCCAGTGTAAGACCCTGGCTGAAATCTTGCAGGATCAATCGTATGATGTTTCGACATCCGGAACGGTTGAAGGCGCGCTTGATCTTCTTAGAAAAAGGACCTTTGACGTTGTTATTACGGACTTTCGCATGCCGAGTGGCTCAGGTTTAGATCTTGCAAAAAAAGTTCGAGAGCTTTGTCCTGAATCCGTCACGCTGATCATGACGGCCTACGCTGACGTGGAAAGCGTTATCGAAGCCATGAGAATCGGCGTTCTTGATTATTTTCTAAAACCTTTAAACATCGACCTTATCCTTCACAAGCTAGCACTGATTCGTGAGCAACACGATTTGCAGAAGGAGTTGGCATTTTTGCGTGCCGAGCTTCATCGCAAATTTGACGATGATTCCTCCTTAATTGGCGATTCGGTCGCCATGATAGAAGCTCGTAAGTTAATCGAACAAGTCGCAACAACAAAAGGAACCGTGCTTATTACCGGAGAAAGTGGGACTGGAAAAGAAGTTGCGGCAAGGCAGATTCATAAACTCAGCGCTCAGCAAAAGAAAAAATTTGTTGGTATTAATTGCGGAGCAATTCCTGAAAATCTCCTTGAGAGCGAGCTTTTCGGTCACAAAAAAGGCTCCTTTACGAGCGCAACCGATGACAAGGATGGTCTTTTTGTCGTTGCTAATGGAGGGACGCTTTTTCTCGATGAAATCGGGGAAATGCCAAGGAGTCTTCAAGTCAAACTCCTCCGCGTCCTTCAAGAACGCGAGGTCTTGCCTGTTGGTGGGTCTTCGCCAATTAAGGTTGATGTGAGAATCATTGCAGCGACAAATCGCAATCTGCTGGAGTCTATTCAAAGCGGAGGATTTCGGAGTGATCTTTTCTATCGGATAAATGTTGTCGAAGTAAAAATGCCAGCGCTCCGTGAGCATGTAGAAGACCTTCCTGGTCTTGCTAAACATTTTATTGCAAAGTTTGCACGTGACCTTAAAAAACCGATTTGCACCCTTTCGAATGAAGCCATCAGAAAACTTATGGCCTATTCATGGCCAGGAAACGTGCGAGAATTGGAAAACGTGATCGAACGTGCCATGATTCTACATAGGATTGATCCAGCCAGACCTGCATCGGCTGCTTCCATAGAAGTCTGTGATCTTCCATCAGGATTTCAGAATCTTCCTGTGGCTTCGGTTGAGAACTCTGACCTTTATAATCTTGATCAAGCTTTGCGTGGATTTTCGAGAGGTCATATTGCGAAAGTGCTTGAAGCCGCAGGACATGAAAAGAAGGAGGCCGCTCGGATGTTAGGCATGAGCCTATCGAGTCTTTATCGAAAGATGGAAGAATTAGAGATTATGACAAAGAAAGAAGACCTAGAAATATGATCAAATTCTTTCGCGGTGTTGGATGGAGAATTTTTGTCGGGTTTTCAGCGCTCCTCCTGGCTCTTGTTGCCGTGATGAGCATTGGAGGTCTCCACTTTGGCCGTGAAATGATCCGCACCAATGCTGATAATGAGCTTCGAGTTCTTTCCATTACACTTTCAAACCAGATTAAACGTTATCTCGATAGCATTGAAAACGGTCTCACTAACATCAAATATCAGGATGTTTTAATCGAGGAAGTCAGAAAGTCGAAACCCGACACTGAAGTATTGGACATTTTTTTAAAGCAGCACCTTTATAGACTTCATTCACTTCAAGACCTGGCTATTTTTGACGAAGAAGGTCATTGCCTCGCGACAACTGACCCTGATTGGGTCGGATTTGATGCCTCCAAAGATGCCTTTTTCCTAAAGGGGAAGAAGGGCTACTACTTTGCAGATCCTTTTGACACTAAAGATGAAGGAAAAATCCAACTTGTGTCGGCCCCCATTAAAGACGGCCGAAAAGTCTATGGTGTCCTGGTTGGGCAGGTCCACATGGGTGCCCTGTATGATATTATGAGTCAGCATCTAGGTCTTCGAGGTAACGCCGAGGCCTTTATTCTTGACTCCCGTCTTCGCTTTGTAACTCCGGGGCGTTCTGGTCCCAATGAACTTATACAGAGTCATCTCGCTGACACACCGCTCGTACAGCATTTGCAGGAAGAATTTTGGGTTGGTCAATACCGAAACTATGATGGTGACAATGTCATCGGCACAGTCGGCCGCGTTGAAGGATTTCCATGGTATCTCGTTATTGAACGTGATGTTGAGGAGGTTGAAAATCAGTTTACTAAATTGCAGCATATTTTTCTCGGACTCATGATCTTTCTAGTATTTGGATTGTTCGGAACGACTTATATTCTGACACGTTCAATTACGAAGCCGCTTCAAAAGCTTGTAGCAGGTGCTAGACGCATCGCAGAAGGGGATCTTGTTCATCCGATTTCCATCCCCCGTGGACCAGACGAGGTGGCCTATCTCGCCGCTGAGTTTGATAGGATGAGAATGCGCATTGCGACGTACCAAGGGCAGCTCCTGGAGCGTCTTGAGGAAAGCGAGCAGAAAAGAATCGAAAGCGAACGAATGGCTTCGATCGGAACCCTGGCCGCAACACTCGCTCATGAGATTAGAAATCCACTCAATGCCATGTCTCTCACGCTCTCACAAATCGAAAGATCCAGGGACGACAGCCCCGCCTTCGTCAAAGAGAAGATTACAAATCTTAAAATCGAAATAGCGAGGCTCGACCGACTTGTAACAGACATTTTGGACTATGCCAAGCCACTTCGGCTTTCTTTTGATACCGTTGATCTTAAAGCCCTCGTTGATTCTGTATTGCTATATTATAAAAACGAACTTAAAGAGAAAAATATTGAAACTCGAATTAACTTTACTCATGACGAGATGGTCATTAAAGCTGATCGCGATCGCCTTAAACAATGCTTTGTAAATATTTTGCGAAACTCTGTCGAAGCCCTTGCAGAAAATGGACTTATTGAAGTCTCAGGCTCCCTGAAGGAACAAGACATTGAACTTGCCTTTCACGATAACGGACGCGGCATTCCAGAAAACGAACAAAAACGACTCTTTGACCTTTTCTTTACGACAAAGCAGCAGGGAACGGGTCTAGGTTTAAGTCTTGTAAGAAAAATCATGGATGCACATCGCGGTAGAATTCGCGTTGATAGTACGCAGAACATTGGCACCACGGTGTATCTTTCTTTTCCTCGTTTATAGATTTCGTCTAAAAGGCTCTGTCTTAAAAACAGCTCAGCTCCATGGATTGTCATTGATCTCATGAAGCATTTAAAAGCTGACTTTAGCTTTGATCTACCTTCGTTCGAAGTCGAGGCTGGCGATGTGTCGCAGGGAGTGGAGATGACCATCGAATACTGGGATAGCCAGGGAAAAACCTATCAAGACTCCGGAACACTACGTTGGCAGTAGGATAAAGTTATCTCTGAGGGGATATTATTCCCACTTTTTGCCGTCTTTTGAATGAAGCTCAAATACCGGTTCACCACCGGATGACTTTGTTTTAGTTCTGATGACAACCCGTGATCGACCCGACTCGGACTTTTTGATGGATAAATTGACGATCCATGAAACAAGCGTCACAATCAACGCTGCAAAAAAAGCCGCACCAAAAGAATCGACTTTCATTCCCGAGACAATACCGCCAGCCATCATGAAAGTGACTGCGTTTATTACAAGAAGAAAAAAACCTAAAGAGAGAACGGTCAAAGGAAACGTCAAAACTATTAAGACTGGTCTTACGATCGCGTTGATCACACCTAGTACCGCAGCCATTGCAAGTGCACTCATAAAACTCTCAACACGGACTCCAGAAACCAGTGCAGGCACGATCAAAATTGCAAGAGTGGTGACGAACCATCTAAGCACAATATCCGGCATATTTAATCCTAACGTTTTTTCTTATCAAGATTTCGAACGTAGTCGATGAATGATGCTTTATCATCCATGATATTGAAGTATTGATCACGCCCTCCACGACGATGTGGCGGTTTATTACCGTGATGCTGACGATCGTTATGTCTTTGATTGCTTCCTTGATAATGACCTTGATGGCCCTGGTGTCCTTGTTGAGGTCCTGGCCTTTTATCGCGGAGTTCCCAAATTCTCGATATGAGACCTTCCGTTAGAAGTTCCGCTGCGAAGGCTTCAACAGAAATCCCTTCATCATGACTCTTCTCAATAAGCCTCTTTTTTAAAGCTTGGGACATCTTAAGCGTGAGAGAGGTTTCCTTCTCAGGGGGAGGAAGGCTCTCCTGTGCGTCTTTCAACTCGGCGGTTTTTTCTTCTTCTACCTTGGATGTTTCCGCCGTGGACGCTTCCGCAGTAGTTTTCGGCGCATCATTTTCACGATTTTTATCATTTTCTGAAGACAGAGTCTCATCCCGTTTGCTATTAGGAGCGTTTTTTTTCATAGTGACCTTTTACTAAAAAATTGAGTTGAAAATAGACAGTTTTAAGAGAGGGGCTATTCCTACAGCTTTAAACGAGCGTCTGCTGTGTTACGATATCCGATGTAACACAGTAGGATTATTTCGGAACGCGAATATTGAAACAGGCGCCCCCTCTCGGGCTGATCAGATAGGGCTGATCAGATTGTAATCCTTAGACTTTTCATGTGCCCTAAAATGTGACTTAAAGTCAAGATAAAAATTGTAAGTCCATATTATAGTTTAGGGATATGATTCCACTCAATTTGAACCAAACCGTAGTCTTGAAAGCTTTCGTCCGGTTTTAAAGACAAGAGAAGGTCGAGGCCGAAGTTATAAGTTCCCTTACGAACGTTCGCAATATCTAAGAAAAGACCCAAATCACCGCTGAACGCTTGAAGCCAATTTCGTGTTAAGGTCCACGGTTCTTTCCCAAACATAAATTTTCGAATGAGGAAGGGGGGTGGAACGACGCTGCGCGCCCTTTCATCGACACGAACTTTCACCTGAAAAGAACCTTCGGGCCGTCTTCCAACAGCGTAAAAAATCGGAATTTGAGCGGCAGTTTCCATCTTTTCAAGGATCTGCTCAGGAGGCGTTTCAGGGAGATCCTTTAGGTTCGTGTCGATACTCCATTCTTTTCCAGGAGGAAACGTAATGGAATAAGCAAGTCCGCTACCCGGCTTTAAGTATTTCGAAGGGTCGTACGCAAATTCGATGACAGTTGGAATTTGAAACATATTTTCGTAAAAAACAAGTTCACTAAACATGTGAAGATTAAACAGCGAGAGAAAAGCTTTGAACTTTACTCCGACCGCTATAATGGTTCTAATGGGTCCGACTTGCCAACTCTCTATTGAAGACTTGAAATCTTGATCCTCTAAAGAAAAATTAGGCATCCACCAAGGGAGGTTAAAAATCATTTGAAAGGAAGATTTTGAAAGGATCAAAAATTCCTTATCCATTTTTGGTTTAAGGCAAACCTCGCCTAGAAGCACCGGATTTGAATGCTTAAATTCGTACCGATAAAGAGGCGTCACAACTTCTTCTGCAGTTCTGTTAAACGCCACAAGAGATTTAAAGGAAGCGTCATTCCAAAAACGATGGCCGGTGGGAGTGGAAACAATCAAGACTTCCCCGTAACTAATCGTCCCGTTAAAAAAAAGAACTTTCCAAAGCTTTGTAAACTTGGCCTTCCAAGCAGAAGGGATGTCAGCCTGCGTAAATGGATCCCCCAAATCTTGGCCTCGTATAACTAATTCGTCGTTCAGGTCGAATATTCCATCATCCGTATCTTTCGTAAAAGGAAGTCCTCCCTCCAAAACATAGTCTCCGATCTCATTAACTTCATCTATTTGAAGAGGAATTTGCTTCCAAGCTTTGTCTATGAAAGAAAAAGCTCGAATGCGCGTGACCTTCTCACGTACAATGGGGAGGCGTCCTTTTAGAATGATTGGATACGGATAGCCAGGTTTCGCGACCCCAAGCGATGCACTTGGAATAGCGATGCCGAATAAAACGGAAAAGAGCAGCCCGATTGTGAAGATGGGGGACATTTTCCGATTGTTAGACATTAAAATCACTCTAGACTATAGTAAAAAAATGAATGTCGCTGAAAGACAAGTTTATGTTTAAAAACGCACACGATCTCTCGCGCTTTTATACCTTTTCTTGGCTCCTTATAGGAAGCTTTTTCTTTTGTCAGTTTCAGGTAAAAGCGTCAGTCGCTTCTCGTTCTTCAAAGACACTTTTTCTTGCGTTAAAAGCTAGACCGGAGTCCTTTGATCCAAGATTTATTGAAGATGAGGAGGGGCGTCTCATTGAAACCATCATCCATTGCTCACTTATTAAAATCGACAAAAACGGGAACATCTCACCCCAACTTGCTAAAAGCTGGAACTGGCAGGATTCGACCACGTTTTCTGTGAAATTAGATCGCGCATTTAAATTTTCTGATGGAGGCCAAGTCACAGCAAATGATGTTAAAGCGACTTATGATTCTCTTAGAGAATCCACCAATCAACGATCCAAAGTTCGAGGCCCATATTTTAGCTCGATTGTTGCGTCAGTTGACTCAAAAAAGAGCGATACTGTTATCTTCAAACTATCAAAACCAGACAAAAATTTTCTTCAAAAATTAGCCGTTGGAATTATTTCGAAGATGCCAGAAGCTTCTTGTGGAGCTTTTTTCATAAAAAGCACAAAGGAATCTACGATTTTGCTTGAGAGAAATCCCAGCTTTCCCAGCAGTAAACTAAGCAGAGCAGGAAAGAGAAGTGAGCTAATTCAAAACATTCAGATTAATTTCATTCCTGATGAAATCCAACGCTATGAAAAAATGAAATCTGGCGAACTAGATGTTATTCAGAACACGAGTACCCAATTTTTACTTAGTCCCGAGAGATTTGAAGATCTTGCCAAAACAGTCCCTTTTTTAAGGGTTTTGCGTAGGCAGGGTCCAAGCAAAACATACCTCGGCTTCTCCGTAAAGCGCTCCGACATGAATAATACAAAAGTACGACAGGCGATTTCACTAGGAATTGATCGAGATGGAATCATCAAACATGTTCTTAAAGGTTTTGCCCAACCAATAAAAAGTTTTTCTTCACCAACATCTCCTAATGAGTTTTCTTACTCTCCAAGAAAGGCTTCAGCCCTTTTGGATGAGACTCCCTATAAAGATCCGGATGGAGCGGGGCCTTTAAAAAGATTTCAAGTCAATTTTGCTGCTCCTCTCGAACCCACGCAAATTTTAGTGGCAAAAGCCATTGCGACACAACTTGAAGCGATTGGCATCGAGTCGGTGGTTTCTGTTTTAACGCCACCTCAGTTTCAAGAAGAACTCTCCAAAAACAGCCTAGATATGTGGCTCGCCACAGCAACAGAACTCCCAACTTCAGATGTTGTGTCCCTATGGTCTGAAGAAGCTTTGGCCATTATCAATACGCGCATCGTAGGTTATGAGCTCTTTCTTGACGGCAGCCTTGAATCACTGTTGGAAGTTAGTAAAAACTAAGAGCATAGGACAAGGCTTTTTTCGAGGGAAACATCACACCAAAACAAGTCTGGTGGAAATGCAAGTAAAAAAGTGATTGCAGGAACAGTTTTCAGCCTTCCAGATTCCTGCCTTTCTGATTTTCCGCCCCCTGAAATCCTGACTTCCCGCATGC
>CAILAO010001046.1 GCA_903832105.1 uncultured Pseudomonadota bacterium
ACACTCTTCACAGCGCCCACCTTCAGAAGCTAGAGAAAATGTCTTAGCCGTATAACCCGCGATTTGAGACTCGGGAAGCTCAGCATAAAGATCACGAAGATAAGTAAAGATATCAAGATAAGTTGCGGGAATACTCACCGAGCTTTTTGCAACAGGTCTCCGATCGATTATGGAAACCGAATCAAAGTGATCTAAACCCTTAATCGCGTCACAAAATGGAATGTCTTTCTTCGCCTCGTGCGAAAAATGGATTTTTGCGCCATGATACAGCGTCGATAAAACTAGAGACGACTTTCCTGCTCCGGAAACACCCGTTACAACATTGATACGGTCGATTAGAAATTTCACTTTTTCGATTTTTAGATTGTTGATTTTTGGATTAATAATTTCCAAGAATTGCGAAGGATTTTTTGAAGGGTTTCTGTTATCGAAAGGAACCGATACAGATCGGTTTTCGCGGGAAGCCAGACATTTTGCAGTTATCGAATGTTTTGCAAATGAAGCAGCTTCACTTGGCTTAAACTTTGCCATCAGATGCCCGCCTCGGGCACCGCCTCCAGGTCCGAGGTCGATAATCCAGTCGGCTTTTTTAATGAGCAATTCGTCGTGATCCACTACGATGACGGTATTGCCATCTTGCTTCAACTTGTTCAAAGCGTCCCATAGGTTTTCAATTTCCATTGGGTGAAGTCCCTGACTTGGTTCGTCAAGGATATAGAGAATGCCTCTGAGGCTCTCTGTTAAAATTCCAGCCAATTTTAGGCGCTGACTCTCTCCCCCGGAAAGAGTTCGGATGCGGCGCGATAATTGAAGATATCCCAAGCCGATATTGTGGATATGTGAAAGTTTTTCTTGGATCTCGGATGCCGCTCTTGCAAAAGCCGGATTAGAACTAATGCCAGATTCTGCAAATTCTTTCAAAAATGAACTGAGTTCATCGACCGTCATATCATGAATGGTTTGCGGTGATTTTTTGTTCAAAAGAATAGCTTCATATTGTGAATCAAGACCAGTTCCGTGGCAGTGTTCACAAATCTGAAGAGGGTTCCTCTGGTCGAATTCGTCATCGGCTTTTTCATCGTCATTCGCAAGATCTTTATCAAGACAGCCAAGACCTCGGCACTTTTTGCATTGACCAAGAGAGTTAATCGAAAAGTAGCGCGAATCGAGTTTAGGCCAGCTAAAACCGCATGAAGGGCAACCTGACCGCGCTGAAAAGCTTCGCTTGGAATTTTCGTCGAGAGTGTTGTTTTTAAGTCTATAACATTCGACATACTGCTCACCATCAGCTAAGGCCGTTTCGATGCTTCTTAAGAGCCTATCGCGAGTCTGCGTTTTTACGATAAATTGATCCACGATGATTTTAATAGTGTGTTTTTCTTCTTTCGCAATGGTTGGAATTGGCGATAAAAATTTAATCGCACCATCGATAAAGATACGCAAATACCCCTTTTCAGCGAATTCATTAAGTTTCGCCCCGAAAGAACCTTTTTTTGTTTCAGCGAGAGAAAAGCAAATAACAACCGACTGGTCAAAGAAATTTTCAAAAATCCTATCAGCAATCTGAGAAGCAGATTGAGCTGTGGTCGGCAGATGGTGCTTAGGGCAATGGTGCTCACCATGATTCGCAAGCAGAACTCCTAAAAGTTCACTAACGTCTGACAAGGTCCCCACCGTGGAACGCCTTGAAGGAAGGGTTTCGTTTTGAGCAAGGCTAATGGCCGGTGAAAGACCTGATACGCTTAAAACCTCCGGCCTCGAACCAACATCTAAAAATTGCCTGGTATAGTGAGAAAGCGTATAAAAAAAACGTCTCTGGGATTCCGCGAGAATCGTATCGAACGCAAGCGAACTCTTTCCTGATCCGCTAACACCGGTGATAACAGTGATAGCGTTACGATCTATGGTAAGATCGAGAGACTTGAGATTGTGCTCGGAAGCTCCTTTAATCGTAATCGGGATGCGTTCGAAATTCATAAGATGGCTCCCTATTTACGGGCTTGGGATAAGGAGTTAATAGCGATAGTCAATGCCTGCTGCATACTTTTTAACGATGCTTTCTCTTTAAGAAATAAGTCCTTCGCAGGGCCGTGACAGGGCGAAACCCTTAGATGTGGCAGTCCTCCCGAAATATTTATGGCATCGTCAAAATGCACGGTTTTGAGAGGGCCAAGACCTTGATCATGATACATCGCAAGGACCGCATCAAAAGAGCCGTGATACGCTTGATAGAAGACAGTATCTGCCGGAAAAGGCCCTTCGATTTTCCCTTGAAACCTCTCTTCTTTCAGAGAAGCAATAGCGGGGCCCAGAATTGCTTCATCTTCCGAACCAAATAAACCATGATCACCTGCATGCGGATTCAAAGCCGCTACCGCAATGCGCGGGTTTGAATAATTAAAAACTTCTCTTAGACATTTGGAAAGGAGGTGAGCTTTTTCTTTGATAAGAGGTTCTGAAATTAATTGCGGAACCTGAGAAAGAGCCGTGTGATTGGTAACGAGCCCCACACGCAGTTTTGGACCTGCTAGAAGCATGACGGCATGATGGTTCCAAATCGACTCGAAAAACTCTGTATGACCGTCAAAAGCAAAGCCTGCATCCTTCATTGCGGACTTATCAATTGGGCACGTGACTACTGCGAATTTTTCATCAGGTTTGAACCTTCGAAGCACCTCAAGCGACGCTAAAGCGACCAATCCTCGTTCTTTCGATGATAAGGTTTCCGCAGGACGGTTCAGATTTTTGTCCGTATTAATATCCAGAAAATGAACCCTTCCAGCTTTGATCTGTTTCGCGTCATTCAAATCCGAAATTTTAATAAAATCCATGGCTGGATGTGGAAGCTTAAGTCTCTTACATTGGTCCTCCCAATGCCAGAGGCTTCCAATCACCACAACAGGTATTCGAGGACAAGTCAGCGATGGTGATCTTAAGAGCTTAGAGAGAAGCTCGATAGATACACTATGAGGATCACCTAGTGTAATAGCAAGCATGGGTCAAGACCTCGCGAATGTTCCAATAACGCTTACTTTAGCGCCCTGTGTCAATCGATGTGGCAGGGACGCTTTTCTGGCAGAAATCTCCAGTAGTTCAACCTTTGCAAACCGTTTTATCAAAGTATCACCAACAGTAGTTACCAGAGTTTCTAGCAACTTCATTGTGTTATTTTTAAGTACAGTTTCACGGATAGATGCGAGAAATTCCGAATAGTCGAGCGACTGACTCAAATCATCGCTAAGCATTGTAGGAATAAAAAAGACTCGAAACGATAAATAGACTTTCTGTTGCTTTATCCGTTCTTTTCCTGAACAACCGATCCTAAGAGTGACCGGATAATCAGTAATTTGGATTTCCCACTTATTTCGAGGGAGTCCGACGAACCTTTCGGCAGGAAAGTGAATATTGTGTTTCCCGCGACGAGGGCGGAGCTTCTTCATCGATAACAACATAATCTGCGAAAATCCCCGATGTGGTTTTTGATCGGTACGTTTTGAAAAGATATCGCTTACCAGGTCCTTCGGTGCCGGATTTACATTGAAGTTCATCAAAAGCGCCAGGACATTCTGTGAAAAAAACGGTTTTATCCGGGCTTGAAACAGTTGCATCCCAATGGCATTCAGTTGCAGACTTTTGAACGATCGCAAAAATTTGCGGTTCTTCGTGACCCGTGGTTACTTCTTTGCAATCCAAAACTTTTTCGCTTATGCTTTGACTTACCACAGCGTGCTCGACGCTTGATGTTTTTGAAGGTGCACCGCAAGAATTTTGAAGAAAGGACATGAGGACAATCAAAAACAAAACTCCGGAACTTGATTTCATTGAGCAAAACCTCATCCAAAACCTCCCCGCATCATTATTTCGCCCATCCACTTAACATATTTTTAATAAAAAAACAGTACCAATTAATAAATTTCGTTGCTATGAATCACTTTGAGATGCGGACTATTAGTCAAGAAGGGTGTTTATGAAAATTTTAATACGCTTGGCAGCCGAAATGGCCATAAAGTCCGATAGGATTAGGGCAAAATTCTTAAATCGGCTTATGCGAAATATTCAGGAAGCCCTTTCATCTCAAAATATTAAACATAAAATAGAGAACCACTGGAGCCGTCTTTTTATTGAAGTGGATTCTTCAAAAATCGCGCTAACCTCCGAAATTCTCAGTAGAATATTTGGAATTAGCTCGTGTTCTCCAGTTGAAATTGAATGTACCGGTGGGTTACAAGAGATTGTTACTATTGGTACTAAACATTACAGCGAGGTTGTTAAGGGTAAAAAGTTTGCAGTTCGAACAAAACGCTCTGGCGAACATCCTTTCAATTCACTAGAACTCAATGCGGCCCTCGGCCAAAAGCTTTGTGAGGCAGGAGGAACCGTCGACCTTGACCACCCCGAGGTCAAGGTTAGTCTTGAGGTGAGACCTCAAGCGACTTTTTTCTTTTCACGCGAAATTAGGGGCTCGGGAGGTTTTCCTATTGGGGTTGGAGGTCACGCGCTCTGTCTTGCATCAGGTGGTTTTGACTCGGCTGTTGCCGCTTGGCTCATCCAGAAGCGGGGGGTCGTAGTCGATCACGTTTTTTTTAACCTTGCAGATAGTGCCTACGAAAGGTCTGTCCTTAGCGTATTAAAGTTTCTCTGCGAGCAATGGAGCTATGGAACTTCTCCTCGTCTTCATATTGTTGATTTTAAGCCTGTCGTGCAGGAAATCGTTTCCAAAGTCAAACCGGGGCACTTACAGGTGATATTAAAACGTCTTTTCTACCGTGCCGGAGAAGTGATTGCTCATGACATTGGAGCAGATGCGCTCATTACGGGAGAGGCCATTGGGCAGGTATCGTCTCAAACTTTAAAGAATCTGCGGGCGATTGAGGATGCCCTGACAAAATTGCCGGTTTTGCGCCCCTTGATCGGAGCCGACAAGGACGAAATTTTTGTCATGGCAAGAAAAATCGGCACGTTTGAACTTTCCGCAGTCATTCGGGAAGTTTGTTCTCTCACCTCGACCTATCATCCTGTCACCGAATGCTCTCCAGAATCGGCACGAAAAGAAGAGCGGAAATGTGATCTCACGATCCTTGATAATGCCATAAATCAACGCAAGATTGTCATGATCAAGGATCTCTCACTTCATGATCTCGTAAGTGACGATCTTAGTATCGTCAACATCCCCGATAAAGCCGAAGTCATCGACTGTCGTTCTTCGGAAGAATTCAAACGGAAGCATTATCCAGGATCTCGTCATATTCTTTTCAGGGACCTTCTCCTGGATTCAAAGCTCGTACTCCCAAGGGAAAAAACCTATGTTTTGTATTGTCAGGTTGGTCTAAAGAGTGCTGTTGCAGCGCAAAAACTGCGCCAAAATGGGTACGCCGCCTTCAGTATAAGAGGCGGCGCTCCTTCTATTCTTGATGCAAACTGAACGTTAATCGCTGACTGTGTTGTTCAAGTCGCTCTCTGACTGCCATGAGACGCGTTCTAGAGTGTGTGCTCAATTTAACTGGGATTTTGCATTTAAGATC
>CAILAO010001047.1 GCA_903832105.1 uncultured Pseudomonadota bacterium
GTCAAGCAGATCACGGCAGGAAGTGGTCTCACTGGAGGCTCTATCACTGATTCAGGGACCTTGGCCGTCGATACAGGAACAACCGGAAATAAAATCGTGCAGCTTTCTGACGGCAAACTTCCCTCAGTCGATGGAAGTAACCTCTCAAACGTTAATGCCGAGAAACTCCAAACAAGAAATGTTTCGGCAGCAGTACCAGTGTCAGGACAAGTTTTAAACAGGTCTTTCTACAGATGTCGTAACGACGACAAAGATTTTTAATGGCGCAGTCACAACGGATAAAATTACTGACGCCAACGTGACATCAGCAAAGATCGCATCTGGAGTTGACGCGATTAAGATCAGCAGCGGAGGTGTGGATAATACAGAATTTGGATACCTCGATGGTGTTACGTCAGCCGTTCAAACCCAACTTAACGGAAAGGTTGCGGGGCCAGCTTCAGCTACCGACAATGCCATTGCTCGATTTGATGGTACTACTGGGAAGCTTGTGCAGAATTCGGGTGTCGTTATTGATGATTCCGGTAAAGTTGGTATTGGCACAGCAAACCCTGGCACGAGCCTGGAAGTGATTCGTGACACAACAGCAGCAAATACACTTTCTTCTGCCGCGACTCTCACGAGAACCACATCTGGGACTGCAGCTTCCGGGCTAGGAACCGCCCTTTCATATCAGATAGAGAATGACTCGGGGTCTAACTATACAGCGGCACGAGTAAGTTCGAGTCTAACAACAACGACGTCTGGATCAGAGGAGGCAAATCTCCAGTTCTTTGTTGGCAGTGGAGCAAACACCGCTTCTACATCTGGAGGTCTAAAAATGACAATACTTGGGAGCAATGGTAACGTCGGCATAGGGACAACGAATCCAACCCAGAAGTTACAAGTAGGCTTCAGCGGCGACGGTTCCGTCGCTATCGCGAACGCCTGGAACACGTTCTCAGACATTCGCCTTAAGCGTGATCTGGTTAAGCTTCCGGAAGCGCTAAATAAGCTTGAAGAGCTGAGCGGGTACTATTACTTCTGGAAAGATGGGGAGGATCAAAGTCGGCAGGTGGGTGTCGTCGCGCAAGAGGTTGAGCAGGTTCTGCCGGAACTTGTGAAAACCGGTCAGGATGGTATTAAGACCGTAGATTATCCGAAGCTGACAGCGCTCTTAATTGAGGCGGCTAAGCAACTCAAGGCCGACGCCGAGAAGTTTAAAGCCGACAATGAAGCGATAAAGATGTTCCTATGTCAAACACAACCTCAAGGACCGTTTTGTAGACGTTGATTTTGAAGGTCTAAAGTGCAAATATTAGGACACCGCAGCGATAATAAAATGATGTCCCTAGTTTGACATTCGTCCCTTTTTTATTCTTTTTATTAGATAACCCACCGCGAGGACTCCGACTGCAAAAAAAACTTGCACGAAAATATCGAGCCAGTGGGGGGCTTTGTAATAAGAAGTGACATAGAGATCGGAAATCATCATCTCACCGCCTACGCGACCAAGAACTGCAGCGCCGATATAAAGGATGATAGGGTAACGATCCATGAGCTTCGAAAGAAGGCTGCTTGTAAAGACCACGAGGGGAATGCTGAGCCCCAAGCCGAAAAGTAAAAGAGCCAAACTTCCTTTGGAAGCGCCGGCGACGGCAAGAACGTTATCAGTCGACATGGTGACATCGGCAATCATGATGAGCCAGATTGCTTGCCAAATGGAGTAGGCCTCCTTCTTCGAACCCTCGCCGGAAGAGTCTTCTATACCTTGAAGGAGAAGTTTTACAGCAATCCAGAGGATGAGTGCGCCTCCGACCAACTTAACAAAAGAAAGCTGCATTAACTGGGCTGCGAAAAATGTTAAAATAACTCGCAAAACAACGGCTGCGCCAGCCCCCAACGTAATACCAATAAGCCTTTCTTTCGGGGGAAGTTTTTTAACAGCCATGGCGATGACAACCGCGTTATCACCGGCAAGCACAATATCAACGATGACAATGCTTGCGATTGCTGCCAGAAGACCCCACCAACTATTGACTCCCTGCATGCCGAGAAAATTAAAGTCCATAAGATGCTTTTGCTTTTACCTTGTGTTCTATGAAGTGTTCTATTAAATTCAATCCTATGTGCTCCATACTTTAATAAAGGATAAACGTTGTGTCCATAAAC
>CAILAO010001048.1 GCA_903832105.1 uncultured Pseudomonadota bacterium
AACCTGGTTTTGCCAAGTCAACGAACTTTCATCGGCGCGGTAGCCATCATTGAAGAATTCACTTTTGTGCCACTGAACGAGAAATGCCCTGGTGTCACTGGGCTTGAAACGCAACACCACCAAGTCACGTCATGACCGCGTGCAGCTAAAATGGACGCGAGTAGTCCTGTCCGTTGAGGGACATGTCTTTGAAGCGAAAAAGGTAACGTTTCTCCAATTTTAACAAGCCAAATCCGCACGAGATTAACTTATCCCTTTAAATAGTGACGTCAATCATCAATAAAACTTCTTTATGGTTTCAGCGATATAAAAGACTTCTTCGTCGGTAATATCCCCATCTATGGGAAGAGAAAGAATATCATTCGCGACACGTTCAGAAACCGGAAAATCACCCAATTTATATCCCAAATATTTGTAAGCCGGTTGTAGGTGGAGAGGAATGGGGTAGTGGATGCCTGTTTCAATTCCTGCAACTTTTAGATGCTGTTGCAGTTCATCTCTCCCCGCTGCGCGAACGACATAAAGATGATAGACGTGCCTATTTGATGCATGAGTTAAAGGTATCGAAAGTCCATTAATCGATCCAAGCAGTTGATCATAAAGCGATGCGACTTTTCGACGTCTTTCATTCCACTGTTCGAGGTGTTTTAGTTTAGCACGTAAGATCGCCGCCTGAAGAGTATCAAGCCGACTGTTGGTTCCTTCAATAAGGTGGGTATACTTTTCCTGTCGGCCGTGGTTAGCATACATGCGCATTTTTAAAGCCAGATCATGATTGTTAGTCACTATAGCGCCACCATCGCCATAGGCACCCAAGTTTTTCCCTGGATAAAAACTGAATGTTGCAACATCGCCAAAATTCGATACTCTGCGTCCATGATATTCAGCACCATGAGCTTGAGCGGAATCTTCAATGAGCTTAAGATCATACTTGCCGCAGATGTCTTGCAGGGCTTTCATGTCGCATGGTTGACCGTAAAGGTGGACGGCGATGATTGCTTTTACTATGTGTCCTGAATCCCTTAAAGTCTTAATACGACGTTCAAGATCCTTTGGATCGATCAGAAATGTCTTCTCGTCAACATCGACAAAGGCTGGAACTGCTCCTGCAAGGGTGACGCCTTCAGCTGTTGCAATAAAGGTGTGAGAAGGGACAAGGACAGAATCTCCGGGTCTCACGTCAAGCATACGCAAAGCTATGGTGATTGCGTCCGTCCCATTTGCGACGGCCACGCATCGTTCGGCCCTGCAAAAAGAAGCAAATTCTACTTCGAAGGTTTTGACATCGGGACCATTGATAAAGGCAGTCGTACTGATGACCCTTTTAATGCCCGCATCAATTTCATTCTGAATACTGCGATACTGTCTTTCGAGGTTAACTAGCGGTATTTTTTCCATAAAGGACTCCCTCTATATTTCAGGCTCGACATAACCTATAAATCAGATGGATTTATTTTACAAGGTCTGGACAGTTTAACTGTTCGATCTGCGAGCTTTCTGGATAGGTAATTAAAACAGCACGATGTTTACCATAAAATACGAAAAAACTTCCCGCCGCCACTGCGGAGGCCCCCGCATCTGCCGCAGCCTTAAAATGAGTCAGTTCACCAGCTCCCCCACAGGCAATAACCGGTATGGTGACTATCTGGCAAATTTTCTTTAACAAATCAAGATCATACCCCTCGCGGACGCCGTCTTGATCGACGCTGTTAAGAAAGATTTCCCCTGCCCCAAGGTCTTCAACGAGTTTTACATGGTCAAAAGGACTTATTTTCCGGTCAGTTGTACCACGCTGCGAGTAAACGGAATATCCTCCAAAAAAACTTTTCTTTACATCGAGAGAAACGACAATGCTTTGGGAACCGAATTCCTTTGCAGCCGCACGTATGAGGTCTGGGTTATCCAAAGCTGCAGTGTTAATAGC
Organism: uncultured Pseudomonadota bacterium; assembly: GCA_903832105.1. Lineage (GTDB taxonomy): Bacteria > Bdellovibrionota_B > Oligoflexia > Oligoflexales > CAILAO01 > CAILAO01. The sequence continues at coordinate 1,925 of CAILAO010001048.1, forward strand.
AACTTTTTCGACACCTGCAGAGAAAAGTGCTTCCATCTCGGCAAGTGTCGTAATTCCTCCTCCGTAACAAAGAGGCATAAAGCATTCTGTTGCTAAATTACGAACGTATTCTGTCCGAGGTTTATAATGCTCTGCTGAGGCAAGAACGTCCAATACGACAAGCTCATCGACTTCTTTCTCATTAAAGATCTTAATGGCATTAATGGGATCACCAACGTATCGTTCATTTTTAAATTTGACGGTTTTTATCAGACCGTCACCTCGCAAGAGAAGACATGGGATGACGCGAAGAGTAAGCATCGTTTAAAGTTCCATAAATCTTTTTAAAAGCCTCATTCCGAATTTGTGACTTTTTTCTGGATGGAACTGAACCCCAAAAATGTGACCCTTTTCGAATCCAGCGGTAAATTCAATCCCGTGGTGCGCAGTCAAAGATGTGGTTTCGCTTTCATCACAGACAACATAGTAGGAATGAACAAAA
>CAILAO010001049.1 GCA_903832105.1 uncultured Pseudomonadota bacterium
ATTGTCGTTAATGGACTTCATCCTTCTTCAAACCGCGCAATACTTAAACTTGCAGAGACCTATCCCGTTGTAAAAGCCGCACTTGGTATTTACCCCGTTGATGCTGTGAACGCGGAGTTGCCGGAAGACTTCACGCTCGAAGTTGAAAAATTCGACGTCTGGAAAGAAGTATCATTTATTGCAGAGGCGGCTAAAGAAAAACGAATCATTGCGATTGGCGAGTGTGGCCTCGATGGATATTGGGTCAAACCAGAGACCTTCGCAACTCAGGAAAAGGTATTCATCGCGCTTCTTGAAATCGCGATGAACTATAATCTCCCCGCAATCATCCATTCTAGAAAATTAGAAGAGCGCGTCATTGAAATCCTGCAACATCACGGTGTCAAAAAGGCCGTATTTCATTGCTTTGGCGGCAGGGTTTCCCTCGCAAAAAAAGCGGTTGAAGACCACGGATGGCATATTTCCATTCCTTCTAATGCTGGCGTCAATGAGGCATTTCAAAAGATGCTCGCGACGTTTCCTCTCGAAAGCATCTTGACAGAAACGGACGCCCCCTATCTAGCCCCTAAACGCGGTGCGCGCAATGAACCCGCGAATGTTATAGAGACAGTAAAGATTCTCGCCAACTTACGGTCCCTCGCGCTAGAAGAAGCGAAGCACATGATTTGGGTAAACTACACGTCGCTCTTTAACGAATAAAAATTTAAATTGTCTAAACTTTTGACAGTTGCTTGAAAGCTGACCATTCGAAATTCACACCGTACTCCAACATTTCAACGCGTTATAGTTGGCACTATCTTTGGGTAATAACGGCGTTCCCTTTTTGGCTTTTAGCTAGATTGGGAGAACTGACAGTTAGCTTTTTTCTCATTGTACTGGCTATTTCTAATTGACTACATTGATGTGGATGTTGCACTGGAGTTGTTTATGTCAAAGTCATGTTGTAGATTTATTTTTGTTTCTCTCGCCTTGTCCCTAGCTGTTTTAATTACATCTTGTCACAAAAGTAGTTCTTCAAAAGAAGAGCCCGTGCGAAGAAAAAGTCTTGGCACACCTATAGATTACAAACTCGATGATCCAACTTGCCAAGATGGGGTAGGAGCTGAAAGCATCGAACCACAAGATGTTCACCTATGGGATCGCGGCGAAGCTGCACCTAAAAAATACCCTTTTGAAAAAGTTGGTTCAAAGTATACCTTGCAAAGCGCATCCTTCGAAGGGACATTCTTTGGATTTCATAATCGAGAGTATAGCGAATGTACCGTCAGCGAAAACTATGATTTAAACTGTCAAGAAGGCACAAAAAAAGAAACAGTAAGCGATGCGAAACCCCTTAAACTTTGCAAAAAAACAGGCACTTACACGCGAGAGTCAGTTGAAGGAGTTGCCCTAAGCAGTCTTGCGAATCTTCAGGATGCATATACGTTTTACGGCAAGGTTAGAAATGGATCTTCAAGCCTAAAAAGCGCTTATCTTCTCGTTCTTCCCATCTATGAGCAAATCGTTAACGCGACATACTCAAAAACTGGTGAAAAGATCGAGATTAGTAAAGTCGAGACCGATAACGCTGGATTTGCTTCAGTAGATAGCGATGGTGGAAACATTTCCATCTTTATCGTCTTCCCAAAGAGCATTGAAATGGCTGCGAAAAGCGAGTGGAAAGATGTCAACCTGTGGGAAGTTCCCTGGATAATGGCTCATGAGGTTGGTCACCAAGTGTTTGCTAGTCACTACAGTTCTTACATGACCGATCGTTCAAAAAAGGAAACGACGCCAGTCGGTGTGAGTTTCATCGACTTGAACAGTGCTGGAATATTTGGTGATCGTTCAAATCTTAAAAAGCACCTAAAAACAGAAAGTTCTGAAAGTCCTGAAAGCAGTAACACCTTCAATCTTTATTCCCCCGGGGCGATGGATACATCTGAAAACAGTTTCGATCTCGTACTGTACGCCGAACGCACCGTTGAAATCGGAACCTCTATCGGAGCAGTAAACGAAGCTTTTGCTGACCTGTACGGCTTCTACTCAACAGGCGGCGAGAAAGATTATGACGCTGGCCTACCATGCCTCGGCAATAGAGACGTCACCAATAGCAAGTTTGTGAATTCCAGTCTTAAAAGCATTAATAGCACGATCTCTGAGAGATTTTTCTCGACAACAAAAGAAGATGCCCCGGAATCTTGCGATGAGCCATTCTTCCAAGACGGACACGACATTGGCGCAATCTTGGCGTATGCCGTTAACCGCCTGTTTGAAGTCAAGTTTGAGGTTGCAGACAACTCTCCTAAAGTTCAAGAGCGCACGGAGCTTCTTATTAAATGGGTTGAGACCATTGATCAGGAACGTAAGAACAACGCGTCAATTTCTCCGGAAGATTTTTTTGTTATGAGCATTGCTCAAGCGGCGAAACTTTCTTCTAACGACCAAAAGACTCTCACGAAAGACCAATGCGCTACGATTAAAGAGGCATTTCCTGCGTATTCAGCTCAATTGATTAGTGAGTCCTCCGAAGAGTCCGCGTCAAGCGACAAAATGCTCTGCGCGAAAGAATAGGATTTCACTAGTTTTTCAATAACCCTTTATAGCAATTATCCACGACGAATTTATACATATGGTCTTTGTCGGTCATGATCGTGACGTGCCTGAGATTCGGAATCGGAAAATTTTCGCCATCGTCGAAGTGTCCCGTATCATATGGGTCGATGAGACTGTCAGTTGGAGAAAATATGGAGCACTTTTTGAGACTTTTGATTTTTGCGTCATACTTTGCATAAAACGATGTCAAAAAAGGGTTCATGTGCGGTGAAATGGTGGAAATTGTTTTGCCAACTATCAACGAATAACCCGGATTATTGTACGAGTAAACAGCTGAAGGTACGCGGTAATCAAGTCCGATTGAATTAATTCCATGCGCGATGCCAACAATTCCAATAAACTTCTCGATTCTCTGCTCAAGCCCCCCCTCCATGATCGAATAAAGTGCGGTAAAGTGTCCCGTGGAGACGGCCCAGATATCAAACTTCACATCTTGGGGATATTTTGCGAAAACCTCGTTGAATTGCGTAATGAGTTCGGTCTTTACTGTATCTACATCTTGCATGTAACTATACCTAAATAGATAGGTATGCTCCTTTGGGAACCCGTCTTCCACCATCCAGTCGATAAGCGGCTGACAACTTAAGGGGCCCCAACCAACTACAACAATTTTCGGGCGAACAGCTGGAGTGGGATTTGATACGTCGACGTCTTGTCCTTCATCGGTACTGGTGTCACCTTGTTGCGTTGCAGGACTGACTGGCCCTTTGGACGGCGAATTCTTACCACTTTGGGTCTTCTCGTTGCACCCATAGCAAAGACAGCTAGCCATCCATATAAGGACAACGTAGATAGCTTTGGACAATTGCGCACCATTCGTGCGCCTACGCGGTGATTCAAATTGTATTTTTTTTCTCATAGCCGCCCCCTTTCAGAAAAAAACAAAGCCGCTGTCCCTACATCGGCGACTTGATAGGAAAACTTTAGAAGGAGAGCTAATCACCCGGTTTTCCTTAGGTTCTTTCTTAAAAAAGCGAGTCCGAGTCGAGTCATAATAACGGGGTTCTTTCTTAAAAAAGGTGACTCATAAATAGACAGCTAAAATCCATAAATCTTCCAAAGGTTGGGTCCTATCTA
>CAILAO010001050.1 GCA_903832105.1 uncultured Pseudomonadota bacterium
CAGGAAATACGAATCCAGATATTTTTCGCCGTTGAGAGTTTTCTTGAGTGCAGCACACAGCGCCGGGACGCATTTGCCTGCCTGAATTAACTCATGGCTATCTTGATTCTCGTCTGTTGCAATCATGAAGACCACGATCCGAATTGCAGTAAATCGAAAATCTTAGTTGATGGATCATTTTTCATATGTGGAAGATTTGGTTGGTTTCTTCTTCAAATTTACGATATTGTCGCATCTTATCAATAATTCGATGGAAGAAGGATTTCAACTTTAACCTGGAATGGCGATAATGAAAGTGACAAGTGTCGGGCAACGGGTTGTTTAATTAGCCCTAAGTTCTGAGGTAGGACGCCCCATTCATGTCAAGGATACAGCCGGTCATATATTCTGTTCCTTCAGAAGCAAGCATCAGGATGGCCCTGGCAATTTCTTCAGGTCGGGCTACCCTGTTCATCGGGGTTTGACATTCTATTTCCTTTCTTTTGTCACCAACCAAAAAGGCCGATGCCATGTCGGTTTCGACAAACCCCGGAGCAATCGTACAAATATAAATTTTATGTTTCGCCAAGTCTTTTGCCATACTTTGTCCAAGGGAATTCAATCCGGCTTTACTGGCTCCATAGGCCCAGGCGTTGGGTTCACCACGAAAGGCCCCGCGGGAAGATACATTGACAATCCTTCCTCCACCGGTTTTCATCATTTCACGTGCGACCAGATTTGATAAAAATGCAGGTCCGTTCAGATTAACATTAATTGTTTGTTCCCAATAGCTAATAAAATCATCGATGGGAATCCCGGTCATGTCCTGTTCTTCAAATATGCCGGCATTATTAACCAGAATATCGATTCTGCCATAGAGCCGGACTATGTCATTTACCAACTGACTCAGCTCTGACCTGATTGCCATATCTGCTTTGACAACCATATGACCCGTGCCGTTTAATGATGACAGGACACTTTTCGCAGCAGAATGATTCCCACGGTAATGCACAATGACGTTAGCGCCCGAATCGGCAAATAATTGAGCTGCTGCTTTCCCAATTCCCCGTGAAGCGCCGGTTACAAGTACAATTTTTTGGTGAAACTGTAATTCCATAAGGTTGTTGATTTTCGGAATTTAGGCTTTGAAAGCCAAATGTCAGAAGTATCCGGATAAGATTATTTTTAGTTCTTCATAATCAACGACAACTGGGAATTCAGGATAATCATTTATCACATTATCAGGCGGGCGAAACAGAATGCCCACATCGGCCTGCTTAAGCATGCTGATGTCATTATATGAATCTCCCATGGCAATCACCTGGTAGGTTAGTCCCTGGATCGCCTCCACCGTTCTTCGTTTCGGGTCGGGTTGCCTTAACTTGAAATCGATGATCCGGTTTGTTTCGTCCATAACGAGCGTGTGACAAAAGAGTGTAGGGCGCCCAAGTTGTTTCATCAGCGGATCGGCAAACTGGATGAAGGTATCGGAAACCACAATCAGCTGGGTGCGTTCCTTTACCCAGTCAATGAATTCATTTGCCCCGGGAAGTGGCCTGATTTGTTCAATCACATGCTGGATATCGTGCAGTTTCAATCCATGCTGGTCGAGGATTTTCATGCGGCTCCGCATAAG
>CAILAO010001051.1 GCA_903832105.1 uncultured Pseudomonadota bacterium
CACCCGTTGGAAAAATGGCAAGAGATGAGTTCCCTTTTATAAGATGCTCGATGACTTCCTTTTGACCAGGCAAAAACCTGTCGAATCCGAAGACTTCTTTTAGAATAGTTTCAGGCGTATTCTTGGGGATACCGGAATTCATGAAAGTCCTTCCAACCAAAGAACGTTATTAATGTGTCTAAAGAGACAATATCAATGAAGAACTTGTAATGGAATTGGATAGCTTTCTCAATAGATTTCACGTAAAAACTGAAGATTGTTGACTCGAAAAAACTGTTGAAAACTGTCATAGAAAAAAAAGAGGCCCGGTATGCCAAATATTATAGAAGCTGAGATCGATCAAGAAACCAAATCTAAAGAGCGCCTTTCCCCAAAAGAATTTGCAAAAAAGAAAAGGAGGGAAGCCTATGAGCGGTTTAAAGAACAGCAAAAAAACGATCCTCGCCATATCGCCATGAAGGAAAAACAGAAGCAGCAGAGGCGTGATATTTACCAGAAAGCAAAAGAGAGGAGGAAGTCTTTTGCTGCGGAGCGGAAGAAAGAGGTAGGGGATAAAGCAGCTAAAGATCGCGCAATCAAGGATCAGGAACTAATGAGAACGATTACAATGGGTAACAAAATGAAACCCATTAAAATCTCGCAAGAAGAGAATCTTAAAGACGATCCTCCGTTAAACTTTAGCAAATAGACTTTTCGATAATTTTTCTAAACTCTAACCATGTCTATCTCTCTTCCAAATTTCAAGAGTCTCTATTTTTTCAAACCCATTTGTCCGCACAAGTAGTTCTTTTTTCCAAAGCCGACAAGACTTCGTATACCCGTTCTTCTTGACCTTATCGAAGCTGTCCTCACATATAGCAACATCACGCAAAACGAGACATCTTAGCCCCGGAGCCTTGAAAAAGTGCATTGGTAGTTTGCCAATCAAGACATCTGGGTTGTTTTTTAACTTAAAAACAATCGTGTTTTGTTCTTCATCTTCTTTAAAAGCTGTGGAAATGCTGTACGTATTATAACTTGGTTGATTTTCGCAGATATCGAAATAGGCAATGGTTTTTACGTCAAGCTTTGCAGAGGCCCGGCGCGCACCGAAAGGGACAGAAGAATATCCATGTCTGGTCAATCCCTCATGGTCGCCCGTTCGTTTCGAAAAGAAAACTGCATCTTGCAATCGCAATTGAAGCTGCGTTTTATCGGTTTTAAGCCAAGAAGAATGCATCCGACCAATAAGAAACTCTGGAACATCAAAAGGCCAAAAAACGATGTCAATGAAGTCGGGTAAGGGATCTAACATTCGATTCAATATTTCACACTTTAACTTTATCGTCATCGATTCAGATTTATCAGAACTTCCCAAAAGCTTTTCGGCGAATGAACCCAATATAAAGCTAACGTTAAAAAGCATGAAACCGCCCTCATTGTTAATGTACGGCACACCGCTGATACCCATGTCAACGGCAACAACAGGTGAAGTTTTGCAAGATCAACTCCAAAAGTAGGAGCTATCTAAAACTTGCATATGGCACTAAAATGGTGAGGCTTTTCTGTGATATTTATAAGATTACCGAGTAAACATTCTGTACACCTGTCAAATTCTTCGTCACAGTTGGCATGCGTTTTCTCTTGATGAGTTAAAAAACCAATTTTCAAATAACAGGAAAAGGCCCCTGTTAGGGAACCTTCTGAAAAAGTTGGAGCATGGTTTGAGAAAGAGCTGCGAGAGCAGCGGCAAGCCAGAAAAAGTTTGTCTTGAGTTTCAACGAAAGCCCAGAAGACTCGATGCGAATTTCGATTGTTGATGACTTTTTACTTAATGTTTTGATCATGATATTTTTCTCCTTCGCCACACGGCTGCCAAGCCCAGGCAAGGAGTAAAATGGCAGGGTCAAATACAAATCCGTCATTCAACAAATGAAGCTGCTAGTCACCAATTTCCTCTAAAAATAAATTGCTTTGTTTATATTCGGCACATCGATTTCACCTACATGTATAAAACAACTAGACACGTTTCTTTACGTTAGTTTTGGTTTCCCAACCAAAACTTTAGAAATCTTACTCAGCCTAAATTTCTTAAATTTGGTATGAATTACTGTTGTAATCACACCTCTCTTAAAACGGAGTCGTTATGTTATGAGCATCGTAACCATAGAAACCCTTCTTCGCGCCTATCAAAAGACTTGTCCAAGTGTTCAAAAAAAGGCAGAAATCTTCCAAATCACAGAAATCCTCGCGGGTCTTGAGCGAGATATTAATAATCGGACCTATGTCCCTGAGAGATACAACTGTTTTGTAGTTCGAGATCCAAAACTTCGTGAAATCTTCGCGCCAAGTTTTAGAGACCGCATCGTGCATCATGTGATCGTTGATCGTATTCAGCCCTTTCTCGACCCGCAGTTTATTCACGACTCGTTTGCAAACAGATCTTGCGGCGGAGTTCATGTAGCCATCAAAAGGCTCAAAAAATTTATGCGCCAAGTTAGCCCAACAGCGTACTTTCTTCAATGTGACGTGCAGTCATATTTTACAAGTATCAACAAAACGATTCTCTTTCGGATCTTAAAAGAAAAAATCCTTAAAATCCAAGAGATACTATCGGAAGAAAAGGACCTAATCATCTGGTTATCTTCAAAAGTAATTTTTCAAAACCCTGCCCTTGGTCCAAATCTTACAGGGAACAGTCATCTTCTTCGAAATATCCCTCCCCATAAAAGTCTCTTTCATGCCAAACCTGATATTGGCTTACCGATAGGGAGCCTTACAAGCCAATTTTTCAGTAATATTTTTCTTAATGAGCTTGATCAGTTTTGCAAAAACACCCTGAAAATTAAACGCTATATTCGTTACGTTGATGATTTTGTGATGATCCATGAAAGTCCTACCGAGCTTAATATCTATAAAGATGAAATCAGCCGATTTCTTTCGGAAAAGCTCGATTTGAAACTTCATCCTAAAAAAACGCTAATGCAGCCGATTCACAGGGGATGCGACTTTTTGGGGTATGTCGTTAGGCCGCACTATGTTATGGTTCGTAAACGATGTATCAAGGCGCTAAAAAAACGGTTATATTTTTTTAACCACCTACTTGACCCCGAATGCTTCCCTCATTCATGCGGCCCGAGCGCCAGTAAGCTTACGAAGTTTCTAAAACAAGGGTTTCTTTGTCCCCCTGTAAAACCAAAAATCGACCTTCTTCTTTCAATGCAGCAAGTTATTAATTCATACTATGGGATTTTCGCTCACGCTGATTCTCAAAACCTTCGCGTCACACTGTTTCAAAAACACTTTCATAAGCTTCGAGATTACTTTTATCCAAGAAAGAAATTTACAAAATTTGGATTACGACCTTTGGAAAGGTTAAGAAGAGAGGGATTGATTGATTTATAACTCTTTCAGTTTCTCTTGCGGCGCGTCACAAAACACAACGCACGTAATTGCTATTGTTGTAATTGTTGTTGTCCGCCGAGGAACCACTCCAATACCAAAAATTGTTGTTGTTGTTGGTATAGGCGGATGCCGTCATACAACCTCATTTAACTCCCGTTTGCAGATTTCTCCACATTGGAATGCAAAACTTGCTCGCACAAGTAGAGGTTGTCACAAAATGAAAGGAGCGACTTGGCGCGGTCTCTTTCACCGCTTACCACCCTGCAACTCAACCCTCTCAATTAATACTCATACTATAGGAGACCTGACTATGCAAAATAAAGTTTTCTTAACCGACTTTAGGAATCCGAAAATCCATGCTGATTTAATGGGACTTTATCTCAAGTTTTTCTATGTTCATCGGAATATGAATAAATATTTTCGGATCGCCATACTCGAAAAGGAAATCATGGAAGGAATATCGAACGCAATGCGCCTTACAATTGAAGTAAACGTCATGAAATCCTCATCACGCCCCCTTAATTCTGAATTAATTTTCGAGAAAACGGACAGTATTCGAGGTTACGTCGAAAACATAAGAGCTTTTACTACTCTTCTTTGGCGTCTCAAAGCCATTTCTGAGGGCTTTTTTATTGATGCTACATCACAAATTGAATCAATATCAAAGCAAATTACAGGATGGCAACGATTCCTCGTAAACAAGGCATCACCCTGAAAAATTTTTACCGCGCAAG
>CAILAO010001052.1 GCA_903832105.1 uncultured Pseudomonadota bacterium
AAGGTATTATAGGTACTAACATTGCATTATAAACTAAAGTCGGTTTCATGAACACTTTAGCAGTTGAATAATCTGCATCAATATATTTTAACTTGAAAGCTGGATTAGAACGAAGCAATGAATCACTCATCCAGATCCTAAAATAGAAAAAAAACCTGATCAGAAGCCAACGGGGGTTGTCATAACCGCTCATGTTTCTTCCGGTAAAAAACCAGTGAGCGGTGCGGAAGTTCTTTATCGATTAGATGACAAAAGTGAATTAAAGGGTGCCTGCAAAACGAATCCAAAAGGGCGTTGCATCGTTAAGTTTTCAACGCAGCCATCGGAACCAATCGGGTTTGTTATCAAAAAAGAAGGGTTTCAGATCATCGAAAAAACAGCCACGGTGACCCATAAGGGAAATATTTCTTTCAATATCGAGAAAGGTCTTTCAGTCAGTATCTTTGCCCTCACGAAAACCTTTAACTACTCTAAAGGCCTTGAGGGGGTCAGCGTCTTTGTGAATGGCAAACCCGTGGGAAAAACCGATAAGTCGGGGCATCTCGCTTATGGCTATAACGGCAAAATGAATGACCTCTTAACGATTAGCATGAGACCTCAAGGTTATCTGCCCGAAGATTTTGAAACCGACTTCGTCGTGTCGGGTTCTCTCAAACTTGTCAGGTATTTCACGCCCACTCTTCCGCCACCCGCTAAACTGACGCTCCTCAAGGCAAATCTTGTGGGCACCACGGAGAAAACCGATCTTAAAATGCTCGACCAAACCTTCCAGCAAAAGAGTGAGAAGGCTATTAGAAGCCATATTTTACAAAACAGCTTATTCGAAGAATTCCCTGCGACGCAATTTCTCGCTAGAGCTAAAAAACAAGGTAAGACCTCCGATCAAGTCATAAAAAACGGCTGGCAAGATACCCCGCTTAAAGCTGTTCTGGACGGAGTCATTCTGCCATCACTTATTCTTGACAAGAAAAACTATCTTGAACTTAGCGTCATTGATAGTAGGGGGCGTACACTGTCGGCTGCTCAGGAACCTCTCGAACAAGTCCTGGACGACGGCGCGATCGATCGCGCAGTTAAAGCACTTGCCGCTAAAATTGTAAGAAAGTTTCCGTTTGAAGGTGCCGTGCTGAGCCGAAAAGGTGATCAAGTCACAACAAACCTCGGAAAGTCTTCAGGACGGGGTCTTCAGGTTGGCGATCAGCTCGATGTCTTTGGCATCCAATCGGGGGCCAAAGGTCAGAGTCAAATTCAAAAGCTTATCGGAACACTCATAGTCACAGATGTTACGGAAATTGAAGCACACTGCAAAATCAAAGAGCTGAGTCCAAGATCATCGATCGCAAGAGGAGACCTTGTCGTATTGAGATATTCTCAGACGCAAAAACCTGCGGTTGCAAAGTCAAAGAGTACGGCACCGACAAAACCCGCATCAAGTTTGTCCGCACATGCTAAACAGACCAAGCAAACAGCGCCAGGGCAAATTCAAATCCACGTCGCCGGCAGTAAAGATGCTCCGCTCAATACACTACCGATTCCGCAAGCCAATATTTACCTTGCTGACAATTGGCTCGGAGCCACCGATGGCGAAGGGAATCTGGCGCTTGATCAGGAGACCTTTAAAGACGCTAAGAAATCTTTACTCAAAGTCGTGAAATATGGTTATAAAGCCACCTCGAAGGAATTCAGTCTGAGTGAGGCAAAAAAGACTCCGGTTGAAATCCCCATGGAGCGGGAAACAGCATTTCTACGGGTCGAATCAAAACCCGAGGGGGCAACCGTCAAGCTAGATGGTGCCGTCGTGGGGAAAACGCCCCTCATTTCACCGATAGCTGTTCCGACCGGATTCGCCAAACTCACTCTTGAAGGCTTACCTGGTTACAAAAACTACGACACCATCTTAGATCTCGATCAGGGAACATTTGATCTTACCGGAGCTAGTGCCATCGCTCTTGAGGAAGATTTTAGAGGCCAGGCGAAAAAAATGATGGCTGACGGAAAACTCACAGAAGCCATCGCAAAACTCGAAAGCATACCCGAAACACACACGGACTATCTTATGGCCCGCTACGATATTGGCGAGATTTATCTCACAAAAACGAAAGAGCCAGCAAAGGCTGCCGGAACTTTTGCGCGTGTCACAAGTAGTCCTACGGTTAAGAACTTTAACGACAAGAGATTTATCGGGGCTCACATCAATGAAGGCATCGCCCTCTTCTTTACCGCTGAAAACCTCGCAAAATCAGACTCTGAAGCAGCAAAAGCCCACTATCAAAAAGCGATCGAAGTCTTATCAAAAGTACAGCCTCAACTTCGATTTGTTTCAAAGGAGCAATATGGTCAAGCTATCCACAATGTGAGTTTCTATCGCGCGCTGGCTTATCATAAACTCTGGAATTCGACCAAAGACCCGGCGCTACTTACGGAAACTGTCAGGGCATGGCGAGATTATCTCGACGGCACCGTCAAGGCTATTCCCCCTGAAGAGGCGAACAAGGCTTACGTTGAAAATGCGAAAGTATATTTCGGACAAGCAAAGGCGCAGTTGGCGTCTATTAAGGGCACCACAACCGAATAGGGCGTGAAGTTGGCATGAAACTTTTTTTCGACATTGGGATCTGTTTTTGCTTTCTTGCTTGTGTTTCTTGCACTGAGAGGATTTCGAAACTTTTCTCGTCTGATATCGAAGCCAAAATCCCCCTCGAAAACTTCACCGCGAAGGATAGCGATTACTTTCCTCGTTTTATTTTAAAGTTCTTCCCTAACGCTAAACTCTATAACGAAGTAAAGCCGGCGCTTGTGGACGCTCGTAACGGCATGCAACTTATCGAAGTCAAAGGACTTAGCACTGAGGAAACTCCTTTCAATGAAGCTAATCTCAGCTGGTCCGCAGACGGTGCCTTTCTCGGGTTTGAGATCATCACCGACTCCCATAGAAAGATTCTTGTTAAGGATCTCGTGGGCAATTATGAGAAAGAGCTCCTAATCCTCCCGAAGGGTCGCAGCGATTTTCTCGAGGGAATGGTGAGTCATTCGATCATTTCGTATAACGCCGGTCTTCGCTGGTCTCGCGACAGTACACGCTTTGCCTTCATGTCTAACGGGGGTATTGGTGAATATAACATTTACGTTGGAGCGGTAGGTGTCAAAGAAGAACCTGTCACAAAGAGTCCCTCCAAGGACGGTTATGCAACTTGGAGTCCGCTTACGAGCGAAATCGCCTTTGTTAGCGGTCGCACTGGAAATGGGGATATCTACCTCGTCGATCTTTCTTCTCGCAAAGTCACAAGGCTCTCCTTCGGGAAAGGTGTTGACATCTTTCCCGAGTGGTTTCCTGATGGCCAAAAAGTTGTGTACTCGAGTGGCGACGCTTTAAATCATAACCTTTACGTCGTGGGAAGAAGTCGGCTCGAAAACTCCACTTGGGAGAAACCTCGTGCATTGACTCGCTGGCCTTGTGATGACCTTAGACCCGTCGCATCACCAGATGGACGTTACTTGGCTTTCTATTCTGATAGTTGTCTGCAATCAAAAATAGACTCCGATTTTTCGACGCAAGAGCGCGTTTGGAACATTCATGTTATTCCTTTTGTTAAAGGGAAAACTTATACCACCGAGGAGTTGAAACACACTGTCATCGCAAGAGACGTCGTCATCGATTTAAATGCCGGTCCAGCTTGGACTCCCGATGGACGCGGAATTTTTTATGTCAAGCGTGATCCAAAAAGTTTTAATCCGATTTACGGGTATGACATGTTCTCCGGGCAGCGTTACTTTTTTAAGACCGGCACGAAAATGAACCGCGATATATTGATGTCCAAACTTGGAATACTCAGCTTTAGAGCACAATCGGGTGTCTGGGATCGTGTTTATCTCGCGCTTACTAATCAGGGACTTCAACTCCAGGATTCTGCCGATTCTCTGCAAGGAAAGATTCACTATGAATAAGGGGTGTATGTTTATGAGTAAAAAGTACTTTTTATGGCCGACGATCATCATAGGTTTATTCTTCGGGAGTCACGCAAGTCTCTATGCTGTCCAAGCAAATAGGCTCGTTTATGGCGAGGTTGGCAGGCTCGATACCTTTGACCCCTACACGACGCATGAAGCCTCTGGAAAAAGGCTTGCAGATCTTTTGTTCGATAGTCTTATAGATCTTGGACCTGGCGGTGAATATGTTCCCGGACTTGCCTCAAGCTGGACAATTTCAAAAGACCGCACGTCTGTCACATTTTCACTGAAACCCAACGTTTATTGGCACGCTAAAGATAACAACAATGCCAAATCCCCAAAGACGGCGTTCTCAGTCCGCGACGTAGAGGACACTGTGAAACTTCTTTTAGCTAAAGGAAGCGAGATCCCCAACAAAGAACGTTTTCTCGTCATAAAATCTGTCGAAGCGACTGGAGAGGGTCAAGCTACAATCCACCTGAGACGGGCACTTGTCGATCCACTTCGCGTCATGATGTTTAAGATTCTTCCCTCTCATGTTTTGGGGAGTCTTAAAGCCTTAAAACGTGATAGCGACTTTGCATCCCACCCCATCGGAACAGGACCATACACCTTTGTAAAAGCGAACGCTCAAGGAGAAGTTCTTCTCGCTGCTAATAACAACTATTTCGGCGGTAGACCGCAAATTGAATCGATTATCGTCAAGCATTATGCCGACCAAAACATCATGTCCCAATCGCTCATGTTTAATTCTCTGGACCTCGTAACATATGTCAGCCCAAGAGACTTGGGCGAAGTCATGGGCGACGCCAAACTCAGCGTAGTTCCATATGACGCCTTGTCGTTCTCATTTTTCGCCATGAACACGAGCCGAGGAATTCTTCGTGATAAGCGCGTAAGACAAGGAATCTGTTACGCCATCAACCGCCAAGAAATGCTTAAGGCGTTTTTTCAAGGGAAGGGTCGTCTCATTTCTGGTCCATTCCCGCCGACATCTTGGGCTTATAATCTCGACGTAAAAGGGATCGGTTACGATTCTGCAAAAGCGAAGGCGCTATTTCAAGCTGCAGGACTTAAGGACACCAATAAAGACAGCTTTTTAGAAGATGCAGCAGGAAACACTGTCACACTTCAGTTTGCAGTTCCTCTCGCCGGCGAGAGCGAAATGATTAAGCGTATGGTTTTAGCGTTTCAGAACTACTTAACCAAGGCAGGCCTCAAAGTGGAACTCCAATTTATGGATTGGTTGGTTTGGAAACGAAAAGTGTTGGGACAACATGAATACGATGTCACGCTTGGTTCTTGGAGCTTTGATGATGCCAGCAATATTTATAGTCTCTTTCACAGTTCGAGCGCAGTGCCTTGGGGAAATAATTTTGTCCTCTACCGCAATCCGGAAGTCGACAGCCTTCTTTCTGAAGCACAGGCAACAAACGACTTTGATAAGCATCGCGCCATTTATCGAAAACTTCATGCTATTTTGGCGGACGAGGTCCCTTATGCATACCTGTGGACCTTAATGCACCACGCAGCTCACAATGTTCGATTGACAGGAGTCAAGATCGAACCATTTGCGTTTTTCAAGTACGTTCTTTCGTGGCATTTAGATGCCCCATCTTCATCAGAAGACATCCAGTAGCCCAATAAGGAAGTAGCCATATGGCAGAAGATCTGGAAAATAAGGATAAAGAAGCGGAAAAGGGAAAAGAAAAGGAAGGTGGTGGGGGCGGGGGCGTAACCAGTTACCTAAAAACCCCAAAGCGAAAAAAAAGAAGCTTCGTTACTATTGCGCTGGGCCCTTCTTTTGACCCCGATCTAGGCATCGCCATTGAGACTTTTGTAAACGAGAATTTCAGTCTTGGTGTTCTTATACCTAAAAACGAAAGAGAACTTAAACGTGCCTTGCTCAGGCAGATATCTCTAATTGTCCTCGACGACGAATTTATCGGATTAACTGAATGTATGCGCCTCGTTCGAGGTTTTAAAGAAAAAAGACATATCGATTCTGCTCCGACGCTTTTTTTGACGAGAGAGCCAGAGCGGCTTATCAAGGCTTATCGCGACATTCTTTTGCCCTATCAGGAATCTGATGAATACGTCGTGTATCCCTCGATGCCTATAAAGCAAGTTCTTAGCTGCATTAAAAGTGCCATTGATAAAAAAAGTCGACGCCGCAGTCGCAGGTATAGTGTCGATATTCCGGTTACCTATTCTTATTTGGGGGAAACGGTAATCCACCACGGCCGCTTCACCGATCTCTCAGTTCACGGTGCCCTCATAAAGGCCGAAGGAGGAGACCCAAAGCCTTTTAAGGAAAGTCGACAACTCCGCTTAACAATTGACGTCAGAAAGCATCTCACGCCAGATGAGGGTGAATTCTTAAAGGTCTCTGCACGGGTTCAGCGGGTTTTTATATCCGGTTTTGAAGCTGGAGTCAGTTTTGAATTCCTAACCGATAAGAAAAGTCTTCTTCTAGCGAAGCTCCTCACCGATTTTGTCGCTCGACAGATGGCAAGAAAAAACCAAGCCCTTAGACTAGGGAAAAGATAGTTCTATCTTAAAAAGGCGAGCATATAGATATACTACCTTAATTCTTCCGCCTGAACGTTGATTGCAAAATCTGTAATTCCGTTTTTGCGGACAGTGTCAATCAGCTTGATGACCGCTCCGTGCGGTGTATCGCGATCAGCGGCAATGAGGGCTTGGAGGGGACCTGGAGCATCTTTTTTGAGCTCACGCCCAATTCTCGTCTCAATATCACCGAACGTGATCTTTTCACCGTTCAGATAGAGGTTAGAGTCTTTATCGAGAACAAACGCGAGATTTTTTGCCGCGATGTCTTTCCCTGTCTTTGCCTTGGGAAGATTCACGTTGATTGATTGGTTAACGATATAAGTAGCCGTCACCATGAAAATGATGAGGAGCACAAGCATAACGTCGACGAGCGGGGTAACGTTTATGTCTGTGATTTCCTCATTCCCTTCGTTGCCAAGTCCGCCAACCATAAATAACCTCTCCTTATGAAGAACCGCTACTTTGGTGTGTTGGCCAAAATCATCTTCATAATTGCTTCAGAGTTCGCAATTCGCTTTTTAACAGAACGTTGAAAGGTGTTAAAAGCCACGACAGCCGGGATAGCAACCATGAGGCCTAAAGCAGTTGCAACGAGCGACTCAGAAATGCCCGCCATAACGACCGAGGGCCCCCCGGCGGGATTTAAGCTGAGATCATGAAATGACTTAATAATCCCCAAGACCGTTCCAAAGAGGCCGATGAAGGGAGCATTACTTCCAAGGGTTCCAAGAACAATGAGGCCTCTATCAAGAATCTGACGGGAACCGATGATTGTACTAACCATCGTTTCTTCAGCAGCCTGTTTTCCCTTACCAAGAAGGTTGAGACCTTTAAGAGCCACCTGGCATTCAAGAGAAGCGCTTTGCTGCTCACATAGCACCTTCGCCGAGTCGATCTCCTGCCTGATCATATACTGCGTGAGTTTTTCATAGAAGTTAGGAAAATCTATTTTAATGCGGGAAAAGAAAATATACCGTTCGAACATAAGCGCAACAGATACAACACTTAAAATAAGAAGGAGCCATAAAACCCATTCCGTGCCAAGTAATGTTAATCCTAAGAGTTTTTCAACCAGATTGAATTCCATACAGAGTACCTCGTGAATTAGAGACGCTGAGATAGGTCATACTTTACCAGCTAAAGAGCATTGAATCCATAAATTTGCCAATTGCTGAGCCTTCGATAGATGAATTTTGATAATGATTATAAACATAAGCGAGGCGAAGGCAAAAGATGTCCAAGATCCTCTTCTTTGGATTGAGCTTATCTTCACCGCCCTCCATATCTACATACGCGATGTCAACACTGATCTGCCAAAATCTGGCCTTGTCGATCCGGAACATCGCTCCAAGTTCAAATCCCGCCGTATTACCTTTATAGCTTCCCGGGACCTCATTTTCTTCTTGTTCTTTTCTAAGTGAATAGTAAATTTTGCCGCCATGAAGACCAATATAAACAGATTCGGAAATCCGAGTTCCGATTTCCAATTGATAGGCTGTGAGCGTTGCGTCTCCCTTTAAAAACTTTGCGGCTGCAAGAGTGGCTGGCGTGTACTGGACGGATAATCCTAAATCAAGTTTTTGCCGATGTGAGTAGCCAAAAACAAGCTTGCCGCCGTAGCCATAATAATTGGGTGTTGGCTCGTCATCGAGAGGTCTAAAAGAAAAGTTTGTCCAACTAGCTGATGGGCTAACTAGAAAACCAGCAATAGCTTGTGTACTGAAAGGACTGAAAACGAATAAAGCCAGAACCACGAGCGTCTGTAGGAGGCAACGGAGGGACAGCATGTTAAAAATATCCTTTAGTTTCTGCTCAAAATACCAAGACTACTCAAGAGCTTCTGCTTATAAACAAGGAGACTAATGAATTCACTTCCCATATTTCTCGATGAAACCCTTGGAAAACCGTGTCCATCTGTCGAATGGTACGCGGATACAAAATCCCAGGGCTCATGTGATCGAAGAAAAAGATCCTGTCCAACAATCTTTTCAGCCCTTGAAATGATCCAACCCGCACCCGAACGCTCGAAGAGCCACCCGGTTTTGTTAAATGGTTTCAGATAGAAATATTGGCGATTCGATGGCAGCTTTCCTGCCTCTCGAAAGATCAAAGACCCCGTATAGCGACTGCTTGAATCGTTCTGCGCCTCATCGATCGCCAAATACATATGCTGCTTGATCTTCATAA
>CAILAO010001053.1 GCA_903832105.1 uncultured Pseudomonadota bacterium
AAATATAACAAAAACAGTACTGATAGTTGAAGGTGACCAAGTCTTCATCGAATTGCTTAGGAAAAAAGTAGAAGGTAGCAGCTATCAGACTGTCTGCGTGCAAACAGCAGACGAGGCAATTCACTGGCTAAAAGAGCATACTCCTTTCCTGATACTACTGGATTACAGTCTGCCGGATATGAACGGCAAAGAATTTATTGCTGAAATTAAAACAGACAATCATCCTTTACCACCTTTCATTGTATCCACAGGACAGAGTGATGAACGCATTGCTGTTGAAATGATGAAGCTTGGCGCAAGAGATTATATCATAAAAGACAACCACTTTCTTGACATGATACCCTTAGTTATCAGTAAAGTTAGCAGAGAAATTGAAAATGAGAATAAGCTTAGGTTATCCGAACAGGCTTTGCATGATAGCGAAGAACGGTACAAGTCTTTATTTTTAAGGGCTGGAGAAGGAATTTTCATTATGACAACCGAGGGAAAATTGGTTGAGGTTAACGAGTCTTTTGCAGTAATGCACGGATATACTGTTGAGGAAATGCTACTTATGGATTTGAAAGATTTAGATACTCACGAAAGCGTCAAACTGATGCCTGAAAGAATGAACTACATTCTTGCTGGAAACAATCTCACATTTGAGGTAGAACACTATCATAAAAATGGTCATGTTGTTCAGCTCGAAGTATCAGCAAGTATAATTGCTTATAAAGGCGAGACATATATACAATGTTTTCACCGCGACATCACTGAACGCAAGCACACAGAAGAGGCTTTGAAGGAGAGTGCACTGAAATACCGTTCTCTTATCGAAAGCTCGAGTGATGCAATTTTTTGTGTTGATGAGATGGGGCAATATAAATTTACAAATAGTCTGTTTGCATCAACCTTTGGAAAAACACCCGATTATTTTGTCGGAAAAACTTTCTGGGATATCTATCCTAAAGAACATGCCGATCATCGTTTCGAAGCAACCAAAAGATTGTTCACTACCGGCGAAAGCGAGTCGTTGGAGGTTGAAGTTCCGTTACCTGATAGAACTTTGTATTTCCTTGCTACAACTAATCCTATAAAAGATGAAACGGGTAAAGTAATATTAAACCTTACTCATGCTGCCGACATCACCGCACTGAAGCATACCGAAGAAGTTCTAAAAACCACCCTTGCCCGAAACGAAGCACTCCTCGATGCCATTCCCGACATTATGTTTGTGTTCGATAGCAATGGTGTAATCGTTGACTTTCATGCCGAGAACCACGATGAATTATACACAAAACCAGAAACCTTTCTCGGCAAAAATCTGGATGGTATTTTACCTAAAGAATTAGCCGACCTAACCTATAAAAAAATAGCTTCTGTTCTTGTCAGTGGGAACCCCGACTATTTAACTTATTCCCTTGAAATAAAAGGAGAGACAAAGCATTTCGAATCGCGATATGTTGTATGTGGCAATGGACAGGTTTTATCAATCGTTCGTGACATCACAGACCGTAAGAAGTCAGAAAATGAATTAATCATTGCAAAAGAACACGCCGAACAAAGCGACCGACTAAAATCTGCCTTCCTCGCCAATATGAGCCACGAAAT
>CAILAO010001054.1 GCA_903832105.1 uncultured Pseudomonadota bacterium
CGTTGAAATAATTAAGAATGTTCTTTGCGGCATGAATACCTTGCTGAATGGCAACATTAGCAACCGCCGGAAGGACCTTTCCTGATTCGTCTTCAAAATGCACGACGTCGCCGATCGCAAAAACCCCGGGATAATTTTTAAGGCTCAAGTCTTTCTCGACGACCACGCGATCGGCGTGATCACGCGGGAGATTTAAGCTTTTTGCAAGAGATACAGCCGTAATTCCAGCCGCCCAAAGCACCGTCTTCGACTTGACAAATTCGTCGCCGAGCATCACGCCATCAGCGCGGATTTCGGTGATTCGAGACGACGTCCAAACAGTCACACCTAGACCTTCTAGGTCGCGTGCGGCTTTCTCGGCCATATCAGGAGAAAATGAGGGTAAAATGCGAGGACCCGCTTCAACCAGGATAATACGAGCCCTCATTGGGTTGATATGCTTAAAATCTCGCGATAAAGTGAAGCGCGTCAGTTCACCTAGCGCACCCGCCAATTCAATCCCGGTCGGTCCGGCTCCGACGATAATAAAGGTTAGCAACTGTTTCTGAACCTCAGGATCTTGTTCGCGCTCTGCGCTTTCAAAAGCTTGAAGCACACGTCGCCTGATCTCAATCGCCTGTTCAATCGTTTTGAGCCCTGGTGCGTTTTCTTCCCAATCGTTATGCCCAAAGTAACTGTGGGTTGAGCCACAGGCTATGATCAAAGCATCATAAGAAATAGCCCCGTTTTCGCAATAGGCAAGATTTTCAGAGAATCGAATCTCTTTAACACAGCATTTTTGCACCTCAATATTGCGGGCTTTGGCAAGAATCGTGCGTATTGGGACGGCGATATCCGCGGGATTAAGTCCAGCAGTGGCGACTTGATAAAGTAAGGGCTGGAAGAGGTGATGATTCTTTTCATCCGCAACAATAACGCGGACGTTTTTTTTGTTCATCAACTCTTTGGCGGCATTGAGTCCTCCAAAACCAGCTCCCACGATTAGAACATTCTTAATGCTATCTTTATTTTTTGTCATCTGCGCCCTATTATCCAAGTCGCCCAAAATGCTCTGCAATAGACTTGCACTTAAAAATGTGTTTTTTACTGAAACCAAGGATTAGACACAAATGAAACACCTAAACCTTGGGTTTGCTCGTCTATTTCAATAATTCCTAAAACATCACCGTTAAAATCTAGCTCGTAGGGCGTCCCGCCTGTAAATTGCGGGCTAATTGTATGACTCTGCTTTATGTCGGATACATTTGCAGCACTGATAATTCTAATGAGATTTGCTCCCCTATCTGCGAGGGCAAAGTAGTCACCGTAAAGAATCACATCTGCCACATTACTTATTTCGCCGGAGTAAGCACCTAAGACTTGGGGACTAGCGATGTTCGAAATATCCAGGAGCTGGGCACCTTTGCAGTAGCCAAATAGGATCTTTTCGCGCCAGACAACAAATGAGTGTGGATCTCCTCCACCGCTTGGAGGCGCTAGGTATACTTCACTATCTATGGTGGGACTGGAGGAAGTTACGTTAGAAATCTTGATCAGTCCGCTCGTTCCTAAGTAAAGGCCGTTATTATCGGAAAATCCAAAGCTTGGAAGACCGATGTAGGGATAGCCGCCGTATTCGGCCCCAAGGGTTGAATAAGTAACCACGCTACCAAGTGTTGCATCGGTACTAATACTAAAAATTCCCATTCGCGTGGAACTACCACGATTCGGACTATAATGAGAAAAAAGAACGAAGACATTATTATCGACGACTTTAATACTCGCGGCATAGTCTCCTGAGTTATCGGTTCTTTTTGTATCATGAAGCTTTGGGTTGTCAGGATCGCTGACATCGATAACAACGATGCCTTCGCCTTCTGTTAGATAGGCATAATTTCCCTTAACGTCGATTCCTTGGTAATAGCCTCCTTTGGCTGGTGGTGTATAAGTACCTTTTTCTATGGGACTCCTCGGGTCTGAAATGTCCACGATGGTCAATCCAAGCTCATATCTTGTCACATAGGCATAATGACCGGAAAGTTTGATGTCATTTGCCTTGGTGAGCGCAACTTTTCCCCCGGCTGCGTAGGTTGTGTTTTTGACCCAGGTTGCCTTGGTTGCGTCACCCGCATTCTTATAACCAGTGTCTACGCCTTTTCCGATAACGCATACAGTCACCGTTCCATCTGATATAGATTTGATGCTATCCAGGATGTGTGTTGCCACAGCAGTTTCCTCCCCATAACCATCGCCTGAGCTGCAGTCGTCTCCAGCTACTATTTTGTGCCTATAATAAGTCACGTTCTCACCACCCACCGTAATATCAAGGTAGATGATTCCTCTCGTTCCGCTAGGGGCGCCTGATAAGGCTGCTGCAGGGGCATTTTCATCGGATGCTTGATCGGATAAAGTCATGTCTTTAAAACCAGAAAGTTCACTTGTTCCGCAGTAATATAACTGATAGGTGCCGAAATATTTTGTTTTGAACGAAGCCTTTGTTTGATCGTCACTCACCGTGAGCCCTGCTTTCCTCCAAACATAAGATTCTTCTTCCATGGAAAAGCCCAGGGCGCAAAGATTATCGATATTTTTTTCGACAAGATTTCCTTCTTGATTAATGGCTAACGTCAAAATCATAGCAGAAGCAGATTCGCTGATGGGAACGCCGCTTCCATCAAATGCTTTGACGAGAACCGCCTTTGATGCGGCTTCGGCGCCACTTGATTCTGCTACTTCAACAAATTTTGCAGGTGGTTCGGCTTGAAAAACTTTAACAGAAGTACCGGCAGCCAGAGCACCATCGGGCGCGAGCAGAACAGTGCCTGCCAAGTCTCCAGTGGTAATTTTAATGTTTGTTTCCTGACCTGCTATGACAGACGCCTCGGCAGCAAGAACGTCATTTTTAGGGTCATTGCTATCGTTACTGCTTTTCTTGCACTGAAAAGTCATGAAGACTAGAAAAACTGTGACTGATGAGATAATCGACGTTTTCAC
>CAILAO010001055.1 GCA_903832105.1 uncultured Pseudomonadota bacterium
GTATGAAGAATTTAAGAGAGTCATCGACGAAGAACTCGCGAAGAAAAAATGACAACCTAGCAAAAGTTAAATAATAAACTTAGAAAAACCGGATGTTGCCCAGTCCGGTTTTTTTATTCCCTCAAAAAAAACTAAACCTTTGTAAAATCCTTCCGAAAGGAGAGAGTGATGGAGATGACAGAGACCGGTTCAATCCAGAGGAAATAAAGGAGGGCTACACGGTGTCTGCTACAAGAAGAGAAAACAGGCGTGTGAACAGGGTTCGTCTCAAAGAGCCACTGCGCGTGGTGCTAAGTTCTCTTGGAGACGCGGTAAAATACGAAATGGTCACAAGGAACATTTCTCTAACAGGGTTTTTTCTCGATTTTCAAAAACCTGGAAGATTCCCGTTTACCCCCGCCAGCATCGTTGAGGTCTGGCTCGAACTGGAACCAGGTAACACAATATTTTTCAACGGGAAAATGGCCCGAGTGGTGCATCCACAAGACCAGGCCGCTCAAGACACGGGACCTGGGATCGGTGTCAAAATCGTTCAGATCGATAAGGAAAATGATGCCACCCTTAAAGAATTCGTCACCCGTAAAGTAATGGAATCAGAGGGAAATACTGGGGACGTCGCTTAAACTTAAAAAAAAAACTAAAGTTTTTCGTCAGCCTACCGATACAGTCAGTAGAAGTAACTAGTGGAAAACTATCTGGTGTCTATGTCAATGTGACGTTAGCACCTAAAAGAACAGGAGTTTTCCATGAAAAGCTTCGTCAATGTTACCAAGGCCACCTTAATCTCGATGTTTTTATTGGGTTTATCAGGCTCTGGAACAGCGCTAGCCGCCACATCCGAAGATATCACCATCAAGCATAATGTTCGGTTTGATATGGTTAATACTCACCAGACTATGCGCGCCAGTGGCGAGGTTCAAATTCGACGGCTAAAAAATATTTTATATTCCGAAAAAATTAATAACGGGGAGGCTCTTTTTGATGAGTTGATTGTCCTTCAAAAGAAAGTCCGCGAAAGAAAGTAGGTTTTTCCGCCTCGCCTCTATAGACGCATCGCTATTTATCGTTTAAATTATTATAAGATACTAATCTAAAAGGAGATGATCGACCATGGACTGGAAGAAGATCAAACTTCCTCAAGGTAGCAAGTTGTTTCGAGTTTACAATTTCACTTATATGCATGCGGGAAATACCTATCACCTCGAAATAGACGAGTTTAACGATAACGCATTTTCTGGACATGGTGAGCATTCCATTGACCGATCAAGGCACCTTGAATCAGTGAGTGGTAAGACCATCGAAGAGTGTCTTGAAGGCCTCATAAAAAAGATCCAGTAACGGCGCAAGCTAGACCCGAGATAACGAAGCTCGATTCGTTATCTTTATGTTTTTCGCAATATCATGTTTGAAATTGGCCTCGATCGCATAATTCAAGATCCTAGTCTGACGAAGGCGTGGGGACGGTGTGCCCTGCTTTCCAATCAAGCTTCTATTGCGAAGGACTTCAGACCATCATGGTCGATATGCCAGTCGATTCTTAAAGATCGCCTCAGAGCGTTGTTTGGCCCGCAGCATGGCTTCGAAGCAACCTGCCAAGACAATATGATTGAGACTGCACACGCGAAGCATCTTCCTAGCGGTCTTCCGGTTTTCAGTCTATATAGCGAGACCCGGGAACCAACAGGTGAAATGCTGGACGGAATCGATACAATTCTCATCGATATACAGATCGTTGGTTGCAGGATCTACACATTCAAGTCCACAATCGCTGGCTGCCTCCGAAGTGCAAAAAAAACGGGAAAAAGAGTCGTCGTATTTGATCGGCCAAATCCATTGGGATGCGAATGGTTGGAGGGGCGCGTTCTTGATCACGATGCAACGTCTTTTGTGGGCCAATTTGAAATGCCTATGCGCCACGGCTTAACGGCTGCCGAGGCCGCAATCTTCTTCAATCAGGACATTGGAGCTCAGCTCGAAGTCCTTCCGATGAGAGGGTATGACCCCTCAGAATATTGGTCCTATCTAGGATACGCCGGCTACCATGGAGGACAACCTTGGGTTTTAACATCACCCAACTTGCCAACGGTTGATTCGGTGTTTGTATATCCGGGCATGGTGATTTTTGAAGGGACAAATTGTTCTGAGGGTCGGGGCACGGGACTTCCCTTTCAATTGATTGGAGCACCCTATATCAAGGATTCCAGAAAACTCATTCAAAAAATTTGGGACATTTACGGAACGTCGGGGCACAGGGGAGATTCCGGCGTCTTTCTGCGTCCAGCCTCGTTTCAGCCGACGTCCCAAAAATGGGCTAGCGAGGTCTGTCAAGGCGTTCACATTCACGTCCTCAACCCGAAAGAGGTCCGAAGCTTCTCGCTCGCTCTCGCGATACTTCGAGCAATGATCGAACTCGGTGGTGCAGCCTTCAGGTGGAAAGATCCACCCTATGAATATGACTACAAAACACTTCCTATTAAACTTATACTCGGCTCCCATCAAGCAGCTGATCGCATGATGGCGGACCGTTTTTCGCTTGATGATCCTTTCTGGCACGAAGGTCTTGAAGTCTATAGAAAAAATTGCGGGCCGCTTCTCCTTTATCCCAGAAACATGTATATTGATTAGCTTGACGCTAGGTTAAACAAAGAACGAGGGCCATTTTATGAAGGTCATAGCATTTAACGGAAGTGCAAGAATAGACGGAAACACGGCCATTCTTGTCAATCATGTTTTTGAAGAATTGCGAAAAGAAGGCATCGAAACTGAACTCGTGCAACTCGCTGGAAAACCGATTCGAGGTTGCATGGCTTGCCGTAAGTGCTTTGAAAATAGAGACCAGCGCTGCGTAGTTAAAAGCGACTGCGTGAACGATTGCATCGAAAAGATGCTCGCTGCGGACGGAATCATTCTTGCTTCTCCGACTTATTTCGCAGATGTTTCTTCCGAGACAAAAGCTCTTATTGACCGTGCTGGATTTGTCTCCAGGGCTAATGGCGATATGCTCAAAAGAAAGGTCGGCGCTGCGGTCATAGCCGTGCGCAGGGCCGGTGCCATTCACGCGTTTGACACGATTAATCACTTCTTTCTCATCGGCCAAATGCTCATCGTCGGTTCTAGTTATTGGAATATCGGCA
>CAILAO010001056.1 GCA_903832105.1 uncultured Pseudomonadota bacterium
AAAAAATCATTCTTGATACAATTGAAAAACAGTTGATCTGGGAGCCGACCAGAGAAACCAGGAATCGTAAGGAATTAGCCCCCAATGATCTTTCGAAGTGGGAAATCCGGCTTGGAGAATACCGGATATTCTATGATGTTGATGAAAACGCTCTCACTGTGAAGATTAAAGCGGTTGGTTATAAAGTCCATAATCAATTGTTTTTTCAAGGAAAGGAGTTTCGTTTATGAAAACAATCGAACTCTCACGGCAAAGACTGAGTTTTCCTGATGTTATCGCGCTTGCTACGCATGAAAATCTCATTATCCGAACACCAGAGGGGCGAGAATTTTTAGTGGCTGAAGTGGATGACTTTGATCGAGAAATACAACTTATCCGAGAGAATACAGAGTTAATGGCGTTTTTAGATGAACGCTCACAAGAGACGACAACATATACACTTGCTCAAGTTCGGCAACGTCTTGGGTTAAACTGAGGAAATTCGTTGCTATGGTGTAATGGAAAAAATACCCAACAATCGCTTGCAGCCGACCGGGACGGGCGAGGGGAAACGTGGTTGCTGAACTTCACGTTTGGGTGGCCGCACACCTGAAATTTTCAACAGAAAAATATTCCTTGCAAAATATGATGCGCTCTATGGAAGAAAGAAGCTTGGGATGGCGGCGAGGAATGGATTGAAGGGGCGTGAGAAGCAGAAAATACGCCTCTTTATGGGAGAGGCACGGATCGTATCATAGAAACGAGACGGCTATTTACCGTCTAATCAATAGTTCGCCGCTATTCTAATAACCGCGTATCTTGTCCACTAAAATTATGAATTTCTCCATTGACCCAAAATCCCCTTTCCGGTAAAGATGATTTTTAAAAGGAGATTCTCATTTTCACAGAATCATCAAAGAGGAAGGATATGCGATGAACATCATAACGAGTAATATACGAAAAGAGGTGTTATCATATTTACATCTATCAACAACTCAACCACTTCTTCTCAGTGGCGATGCTTCTTTCATCTTAAAGGAATTGCCTGATCAATCGATCGATATGGCAATGACAAGTCCTCCATATTGGCAGAAGCGTCAATATTCTAACGGTGGCATAGGTTTAGAACCAGACTATACGGATTATATTCAGAACTTGTGTCATATCATTCAAGAACTCTATCGTATTTTAAAACCTACCGGCTCTTTTTGGCTGAATATCGGAGATTCTTATCATCACAAAAGATTATTAGGAATTCCATGGCGTATTGTCTTTGAAATGACTGATAAACAAGGCTGGATTCTGCGAAATAGCGTTATTTGGCATAAAATCAAAGGTTCTCCTGATAATTCCCCTGATAAACTCAGAAATATTCATGAGGCTGTCTTCCATTTTGTGAAGCAGCCAAATGGATATTATTATAATATCGATGCGATACGAACAAAGCCCAGAGAGGCAAAAGTCGTCAATGGGGCGATTGTCTCTGCAACTGGCGTGAGCGGGGTACGCTATAAACGACAAATTGAATTAGCGACCGATTTGACCGAACAAGAAAAATCCAATGCCATCAATGCGCTGAATACCATGTTAATGAAAGTAAAAAAGGGGGAAGTCTCTGATTTTAGGATGATTATTCGAGGGAGACAACGAACGACACATTCTGATGCGGAAAATCTTTCTGGACGCGCGAAAGAACTCAAAGAAAAAGGATTCTATTTCCTCTGCTATCACCCGAATGGGACCAAACCAAGTGATGTCTGGGAGATTATCCCCGAAGATACGCAAAATCGAAAAGAACATTATGCCGCCTATCCTGCTGATTTATGTAAAATCCCAATTTTGGCGACATGCCCCCCAAATGGTACCGTGATAGATCCGTTTTGTGGAACTGGAACGACGCTGGTGGTTGCTCAATCATTCCATCGTAAGTCAATCGGGATCGATATTTCTCAAGACTATCTTCAGCAATCGATAGAAAGGCTTGATACGAACTATGAAGGACAACAATATGTCTTGTTCGATAAATATGTAAGGGAAAGGGTGGAGTGTGACTATGAGTAATGGTATCTATGAACTCTATGGAAAATCCGTTGTTTGCGATGATCTCAATTGGCAAGCCATTGTCAATGAGCAAGTTTGTCCATTTTTGCAGAGAACATGTTTGAAAAATAGGAAGAGTGCGCCAGAGCAAACCATAGGGACATGTACCGTATCGTATGGCAGAGATTCCAAAACGATGATTATTTGTCCGTATCGTTTACTTGAAAGAAAACAGATCTTCACGGATTGTCTTCATCTTCTCACGACACACGAGCCAGGCAATGAACTCCATGTTGTTTCAGAAATCAGCATTCCAGGAGGGAATGTCGACTATTTTTTGTTATCCGTTCATGATAGGAAAGTCAAAGACTTTGTTGGAATCGAATTACAAACATTGGATACCACAGGCACAGTATGGCCTTTTCGACAACGCTACTTAACATCAAGAAATATAGATGTGCTTGAAGAAGAGACCACATCAAAAAAGTCATTCGGAATGAATTGGAAAATGACGGCAAAAACAACGTTGGTTCAATTACACCACAAAATAGAGACCTTTGAGCATGTCAACAAACATTTAGTTTTAGCCATTCAGCATGACTTGCTTGAGTATATGAGAAGGGCATTTTCTTTTGATCATGTGACAGACGCCAGAGTTGGGGATTCTATGCACTTTCATGCTTATGAACTGACAACAACAGGTGGACGAAATAAACTTGCTCTTCATACTCGTAAAAGTACTGATGCCGAAGGGATCGGAATCTGCGTAGGGTTACAAATTCAAGCCAGAGTTGAGTTAGCAGATTTAATCCAACAATTAGAAACGAAGATTTCAGACGAAACAATCTTTACTATTTGACGGGTAATGCGGCGAACAAGGCGTTTACAGGCGACTTCGGAAGGCGGATTGGTAAAATTCCCTGGTGTTTCTCAAGGTTGGGGGGCCCCGCTTTCTTTGTGCTAGAAACGCGGTCGTTAGACTCCTATATCGAGGTATTAAGAGCTTATCCATAAATAG
>CAILAO010001057.1 GCA_903832105.1 uncultured Pseudomonadota bacterium
CTCGCGATCGCGCGGTTTGTTGTTAAGGATTTTTTGGAATCTCCGGTTCCTTTTAAGCCCACGACAAGACCAATTCCGATCAATTGGTTTGAGCGAAATCCACGTACATTGACAAGATCTTTTAATCTTGCCTCTTGAGAAAATGCTTGCGTTGACGTCCCCTGAAGTAGTAGCAGGAAGACGGATACGATTAAGCTAAAAATGGTCCGCTTACTTACTCGCATTTTGTTTGCTATCCTTTTCAGGTTTGCCTGGTTTTTCCTTTTCTTCTGGTTTAGCCGACTCTAACTCAGACTTTTGATCGCCGATGGTTTTTTCCAGTTCAGCAATTTTGTCCTGATTTTTCTTCTTCTCCGTGAGCAAATCTTCCCTTTGTTTAGTCATCTCTCGCCTTTCATTGCCGAATGACTTGAGACGATTTTCTAATGTCTTTTGAATATCAAGTAGCTGCTTTCTTTGTTCCTCAAGAACTAATGCATGCTTCGACTTTTCTTCACTGAATCCGCTCAAGCGGAGCGAATATTCGTCTTCCCAAAGAGGTGATTCGCTTTCGACGAGATCGCCTTCTCCAGTCTCAGTCCAACGAATCTCCGTCAAATCCTCCGTGGTGAGAGTTGCCCCCGCAAGTAGTTTTTCATAGGGAGCTTTTGCTGAAATAATTAGCTCGTGCCCACTCTGATTTCGTAGTGAACGCCGATCAAAGACGAGTTCGACATCCCCATTCTCAAGTTTTTTAGCGATTTTCATCTTAAATCGTTTGATGAGCCGAGGCTCTGCATCCGCCGGTTCGAGTTTTGGAAACGCCTTAATAAGAGTGCTGTCGATATCTTCTTTGTCAGCTTTATCTGCCTTATCACCTTTGTCAGACTCTTGGGCTGTCTCTGCTTTTTTCGTCTTGTCTTTTTCACCGGCGCCACCACTATCTCCGCCTGCCGGTCCTGCGTCGGGCTTGGGAGTTTCTTGCTTTTGAGGTACTTGCCCCTTTTTCTTTCCCAAAGGCATGCGATTAGACACGACATCGACCATTACGATTCGTCCCACGGTTGTCGGGTCGGGACTCGAAACAAGATAATTCCGCTGATCATTAACCTTAAAAAGAGATCCTGTTTCATTTTTCGACTCGACGGGCGATATTGAAACGTTTTTCTTCTTCACGTAAATGTCGGGAGGTTCTGCGACATTTTGAATATCTCGACCGTGGAAATAGTAGGGACCAGAACCAAGTTTATCAACATTTGAAGGAACCCGAGTCGATGCAGTCGTATAGGAGTTCGCGCATCCACTCACAAGCATTACAAGAAAAAGTATCTCAAAAATGTGTTTCATTAAAATGTAACCTCAACTGTTGAGTCACTCGTAATTTTCGCCGACAGAACCTTCTTCGTATCCGGGCACATGACGTCGATATGATCGTCGAGATTTCCGACCTGAAGTGACTTCGCCTTTCCGCTTACTTCGAGATTCCCGGATTTTACTATGAGGCGTAGGAGCTGCCCCTTTTGAACAAGTGGTGGTCTTTCAATCCGATCGATTGGCACGGGTCTTCTGACACCCACACTACTCTTGAGTTTTATGGGTCTTCCCGTCTTTAACTCCTCTAAGTCTTCGAAAACTGGCGTCATCGACTTACCGATTCGTATCCATTCATAGCTAAAATCATCGGTTTGAAGGACGGTTCCTCGAGCAAGGTTTCGACGTGCCACTGGGATATTTCTCTCTATTGAATAGGAAGCCATCGCTTGCAATAACAATGGCTTCTCCGCATCCCGCTCGACCGTCACCGCGACGGCTAAAGGATGCGCTCCGGAAAAAAAGTCCACAATGCGGTCTCTATTTCCTAAATCCACCTCATCAAGCGAAGGAAACTGAACTTTAATCTCGGTCGTCGCTATCTTTGGGGCGTTCATAAAGTAAATCCGCTCAACTTTGATGCGGATGTCCGTCAGATCTTGAAACTTTTTTTGCACGGCTTTTTCGAGTTCCAGAGCGACAAACGCGGTGTCAAGTTCAACAGATTTCACCCGCACACGAACCATGGAATTTCCGGTAAAAGTTACTTTAAGATTAGGCCATTCA
>CAILAO010001058.1 GCA_903832105.1 uncultured Pseudomonadota bacterium
CACTCCCAACGCATGCAAGAGATGAGCTATCTTGCGAATATTCTGGTTTCAGGTAGCAATATCCAAGGAAGACCTTTTAGACTGAACGAAGCTGCACAGTTGGTCGTAGCAACCTGCAACCTTGGGTTTGAGAGGTTACTTGGAAACGACCGTGAACCTCGGGATTTTGAACGTGTCTTAAAGAGCCAGACACTCGTTCAGATGTTTAGAGTTGGCTGGAATATTCTTTTTAAAGAAGTAGTGATGCCCATTGCAAAGGACATACAGAATTTCTTAGTCAAGCTATCTCAAGACGATGGAGATGCTTCCGGAGGGCCTTGGATGAGGGAGCAACTCGGTGAGGTCGCAACCTTTCTCGCGAACGATATTGCCACTGACAAACCATGGCTATCTCGAGAAAGACTTGACGTCTTGGCTGTCATTTTGGATCAGACTTCTCTTCAAACCCTTAAAACGCTGATCGATGAATGCCCATCTATTGGAAGCGATTTTATTTCAACATCTGCTCAGATCGAAAAGATGAAGGTGTGGTTCGGCGAACTCACATCTACGATCTCTCTTTAGGGACAAAAAGTACAGTTGGTTGGACCGCCAGGGCACTTGTTGACTTTTAAGTTAACAGTATGGGACGAAGAATCTCCTGCAGGACCCCAAGCTGTAAGCTGTATCGTCTCGCAGCGCGTTGCATTAAATGACATTTTTCCAAGCGTGGCATCGAAAGACTTGATGCTGGCAGCAGCCTTATAAGGGATTGCTGGATCGCTTTCGAAGGGTTTTAACGTAGTATTATCGACGACGTTATTTCGTTTAACTTCCGCCTGAGAGATTAAGCCATCACAAACAAAAAGTAGATCAACTTTGGCCTGACAGCATTTGGATAACGTCATTGGAAAGTAGTCTGGATTAGTCCCGGCGAGAACCAACTTTATGGGGATATTTCTGGGCGACAAGGTCAATCCCTCCTGAATTTCACAAGAAGAAGGGCGCGGAGGAGGATCAAGATCGATACTCATCGGATTGACTCTTGTTTGCGTAACGACAGTTGAAGGATTTTTAATGGTTCCTTCCACGATGGGTTTCGAAACCGCTTCTACTTGAACCGACTTAATAAGAAAAGGCTTCGTTGTGTCAGTGACATTTCTCTTAAAGGTGACGCTGCTCTCGATTTTGGTGGGCTGAAGCTTACCATCCGCATATGTTTTTGATTTGAAGGTAAACAACTGTTTTTCAACATCAAAACTCCACTCCTCTGGCGGTTTGGTGGTCGCGTCAAGAAAAGCAATGTGGACCGGATCGATCGGATAATATGGGTCTTGATAAAGCATTGCCGTAGGAGGATTTTTTGTAAGTGACGCGGCAACCGCCAAAGCGTTGAGGTTAGAACTATTTCCCAAAGCGAGTGCATCATGCTTTTTATTTTCTTTAAGTTCATTAGACATTTGAAGAAAAGAGTATAAATAGAAAATGGCAGCGCCGATGACTAGAAAGATCGCAATCGTAATCATCGCAAGACCGGATTCATGTTTCAGCTTTAAGTTGATCGTCATATTTCAAAATCCTTGCTAGCAGCCTTTTAGAAAGCATAACATTGACAATATAAAATGCAAAACCCCACTATAACATCAAGGAAAGAAGATCTTTACAAATTTGTAATAACAAACAATTTAACGTCTTATTTCAGGATGATATGTATTAAGAAAAGTCTAACAGTGTACGCCCTGAACCAGGAATCAGCCATACATCGATATTTTCACGATATAATGAAAAGATGTAAGGAGAGCATTAATCATTGAAAATATCCTTTAACATCCAACCCAATTCAGGAACGGCTAACCAAAACGTTCTGTGCAAAAGTGGTTTTACGGTTGTCGAATTTCTTATTGCATCTGCCTTAAGCTCTTTTCTCATCTTGGCGGTACTCACGGTGTATACGAACGTGACGTCCTTTGCTTCCGTTAGAAAGGCGAAAGAAAACGCCTATAAGTCAACACACCAATTTCTTTTTTTGATCTCCCGAGACCTCCATCAAAGGACCGATACTATCACATGGGCTAGCAACCCATTTTCTTTTTCAACACGCTCCAAGATGGCTCTAAAAACTTCCCCAGTTCGGTATACGAACGGATGCAAATCGATTACTAGAACAAAAAAGTACGAAATATGGTTGCGAGACGCCTTTCAGAACACGCCTTGTTCTGATAAGTGCAGTAAGGGACGACCTGTCATTGAATACCTCAGGGGAGATCCGGAGAAACTCGTTTTTTCGATTCCTACAGGTGACGGAAATACGACAGAAGTCTTGCTAGATCCATTTAGCGGGTGCTTTGTCACAAAGTCGTATCCGAA
>CAILAO010001059.1 GCA_903832105.1 uncultured Pseudomonadota bacterium
GCAGGTCGAGATGTTCGACTGCCCTTACCACCCGAAAAACGCGGAGATGGGTTCCCGCAAGGTTCCCTTCTCGCGGGAACTGTTCATCGAGCAGGAGGACTTCATGGAGGAGCCGCCGAAGAAGTTCTTCCGACTCGCCCCCGGCAGGGAGGTGCGCCTCCGCTACGGGTACTTCATCAAATGCATCGGCGTCGTGAAGGATCCGGGTACGGGAGAAATCACGGAAGTCCATTGCACCTATGACCCCGAGACCCGCAGCGGTTTCGCCCCGGACGGCCGGAAGGTCGATGCGACGATCCACTGGCTGTCGGCGGCCCATACGGTTCCGGCCGAGGTTCGCCTCTACGACCGCCTGTTTCTCGTTCCGGATGCGCTGTCGGAAGAGGGCGAGTTCACGGCCTATCTGAATCCGAAATCGCTGGAGACCCTGAAATCCTGTCGTCTGGAGCCGAGCCTCGCCGCCGCGGCGCCGGGGCAGCGATTCCAGTTCGAAAGATTGGGGTATTTCTGCCTCGATTCGGGGGATTCCTCAAAAGAGGCGCCGGTCTTCAACCGGACCGTGACCCTGCGGGACGCCTGGGCGCGGATCACGGAGAAAGGGACGACCTGGTAGCGTCTACCCGGAGTATGATGGAGCTAAGATAAACGGAGACATGGGGCTATGCGGGATATAGATGGACTTGTTGCGAACGAAAGGTAGCGGGTTATCGTACTTTCTCTAAGCTGAACAAAGAGATAAAAAATTGGCCGAAAAGATTACGCACAAAAATCTGAGGCGCCTGTTATGACTTGTCACATATTATGTTTTTGAAAAAGACGTTTTCAGCTTAACGGAATCGGTGACAAGACTTTCAGGCAAAAATTTCATACCCAGGCAAAAATTTCATACCTGGGCAAAATATTCTTACTTAAAATATAACAACCTATTTAAATCATCCTCTTGTTCCAAAATGGGTTCAGAAATGATCTGTGGATAAACAACAGGAATGAACAACGTTTTCTGTAGTGAAATGGGATCGGCTGAACTTTGAAAAAATTGTGGCGCTAACGAAGACGATAAATCTAAGTAAGGTATATCACTACCAGAATTAGACATCCTATATTCCTTCATATTTCCACCCCTCAAAAATTCTTTTATCATTAATGGCTTCTTGTGGACCCGACGGTGTTTGGATCTTAATATTCGATAAATTACCTTCTGTTACAAACTTGTGACTTCCTCCTGAGATAGTCTCAATCAGCCCTCTTGTACATTTATAATCAACCGATGGCTGGCCACCAATAACTGTGTTTATATTAAAAGCAGCATCCAATTCCAACTCAGAACGAATATCAGTGAATATACTTTTTATAACTCCGTAAAGCTCATTGTTTGGTTTTTCTATTGGCAATGATAATTCAATTGCCGCCTCTTTTCGATTTATTGTGTAATCATGGCTCCCCGATTCATTGCATAAAACAGAGATTATTTTTTTAATTTTTTTAGCGTCACCGGAGCCTGTATGGAATCTAAGCAATTTTTCAGCCAACATTTGTATTTGTGTTCTTGCACGGTAAACATTTCCTAACGCCACAGGATGGACATGGTCGGTAAGTTTAAGAAATATTGAATTTAAGTGTTCTGTGGATTTAAAGGGTTGTTTACGCTTGGATCAATTGGGCCCAGAGTGGCTTGCTTTGTCATTACTATTGTCTCTGCACCAAGGCAGATTAATGTGGCTGTACTTTGTGCTCGTGAAGGTACGATA
>CAILAO010001060.1 GCA_903832105.1 uncultured Pseudomonadota bacterium
AAAAAAGCCGCACCGAGAGAATCGATCTGGCTCGCACACCAAGTTTTCCGACATGATCGTCGCTGCATCCAAGCACTTAAAGTCGTTGCTGCGAGCCTTGAAATACTTGGACGTCATGGCAAAGCCGAGGTCGTAAAGAATGAGATTATTCGCATGGAAACGATGGGCTCTCACGTGCCAGAAAAAAACGAGCCGCGTCATGCCCGTGATACCAGTCGACTAAGCAGGTCCGAGCATCGAAGGAATCCATTTGCTATGAAGCCCCTCGTAGATCAGAGCCTTGATCCGACTCTTAATAGGCCGTTTCCTGTCTCTTTTCAAGAGGCATCGGCAGATATAGAAGAAAGATCCAACGAGCCACTGCAAGAAGATCCTATCAATATTTTCAAACTAAGCCAGCCGGTCGATATCTTTGCGCCAGGACAGAATCAAGCCCCAACGCCAGACAATAATAGTGCCGAAGAAGCCGCTACCGCCCCAACCTCTAAAGAACCAGAGGCAGTCCTGTCAATACCGCTCAGTTTTGCTGATGAGGCACCTAAAACAGAGGAAAATCCTTCCAATCAGGCGCCAGGGCAAACTATCAGAATAAGCGATACTCCTGAAATCCCTGTTTTCAGCGATTTCTCTTTAGAAAACTTCGAATCGGCAACTAATGAATTGCCATCTGACGAATTTAGCCGTGATCACCTCCCGACAGAAGAACAGCCTCCCCCGGATACTGACTTTAAGCCGCTCTCACTCTCATTTGAAGGAATGGATGAAGAACCCATCGAACAAGCGAAACCGGAACCTATTCCTCCACACTTCACTCAGATCAATGAGAGAATTGAGGAGACGCCATCTTCATTGCCAAAAGCTGCCCCTCCAAAACCAACAATGTTTATGGAGCGAGAGGATAATGGTTTTTCCATTGAACACACAGAATTAGGGATCGCGGCTGAACTCTTCGATTTCTACTGGCAACGCGGGCTACAGAGAGAGGCTGAAGGACTTCTATTGAAAGTGGCAAGTCTCGCTAAAGATGAGGCCTGGTGGAAATCGCGTTACGCCTTCATGTGTCGCCAAAAAATCGCTGCTCAAGAAGAAAAACGAGGGAATCATGGGAAAAGATCCTCGGAACCTGCGAAGCCTGAAGGAAATAAGATCGGTCGGACTTCTCTTTCTCCTCTAATTCCTCACGCGCCAATGCTGGAAAATGAATTTTTAGGAAATCTTCATAAAGCCTTGATAAACGCATCCAAAGGGCTCGCAAAAAACGTGGCCTCTCACACCCCCTCAGAAGATCCAAACGATCCGAACGACACGGAAACTTTTCGGGCGCGAGCGACGTTTCGCCGCAGTGATCTTTCCGAAAATTTTCTGAATGAGCTTGTTAAAAATGTTTCACTTCAATTACAAACAAACGTGCAGGACACGAGCGAACCCCCCTTGCGCTTTATTTGGGATTTAGTTCAGGGGCTTTGGGGTCCGAGTCATCCAGACTCTGAAATCTTTTTAAAACAGCTAGGAGTACATCACACCAAAGAGCATTTTTGGGGAGCATACCTAGACTCTTTAATTGTCGCTGGTCGTTCTCGGAAAGCTCTCTTCGAAATCTATGAGACACTGAA
>CAILAO010001061.1 GCA_903832105.1 uncultured Pseudomonadota bacterium
CAATGTGCTTCAAGCCAGTTCTCCCCAACTCCGATGTCAACAACGAGAGGAACACTGAGTGTCATGGCTCCTTCCATTGAATGTTTCACCAGCTCAACCACCTTATTTTGTTCGCTTCGCGGACATTCAAAGACAAGTTCGTCATGC
Source organism: uncultured Pseudomonadota bacterium (assembly GCA_903832105.1). Lineage (GTDB taxonomy): Bacteria > Bdellovibrionota_B > Oligoflexia > Oligoflexales > CAILAO01 > CAILAO01. The sequence goes on from CAILAO010001061.1 coordinate 148, forward strand.
ACCTGAAGAATCATTTTGGCACGAAGACCCTGCTCCCTGAAAACCTTATCGATGACAATCATCGCCTGTTTGATCAAATCCGCCGCACTTCCTTGCACAGGAGAATTAACAGCGATGTTCTCAGCGCTCGCCAGCTCTTGACGGTTCCGGGAGTTAAGCTCCGGGATGGGACGTCTACGGCCGACGATGGTCGTACTAAAGCCCATTTCTTTGGCCGTCTCGATCGCCTTATCGATATATTTTTTCACGCCAGGATAACCCGCAAAATACTTATCGATAAAGTCCCTCGCCTCTCCCATCGAAACGCCGGTATCCCGTGCAAGCCGTTGAGGGCCCATACCGTAAATGATGCCGAAGTTAATTGCCTTGGCACGCGACCTTAGCGTGTCACTCACAAAATCCGGGTGTAGGCCGAAAATCCGCGCCGCAGTCGCTCGATGAATATCGAGGCCTTTCTTAAAAGCCTCGATCAACGCTTCGTCCTCTGCGAGATGGCTTAGAAGTCTCAGCTCAATCTGAGAATAATCCGCCGAAATAATCACACGGTCTTTAACCTCAGCTCGAAAAGCCCTACGAATCTCGCGTCCAAGGCTTGTTCTGATCGGAATATTCTGGAGGTTTGGATCGGACGAACTCAGTCTCCCCGTCGCAGTACCCGTTTGATGAAAACTCGTATGCACGCGGTGACTTTTTGCGCTGATGAGCTGCGGGAGTGCCTCGACGTAAACGGACTTAAGCTTCATCACGCTCCGATAATCCAAAATCGCTTCAGGCAGCGGGTGTCCCGACAACTTCTCAAGCACTGAAACATCCGTTGAATAACCAGTCTGTGTCTTTTTGATCCGCGTGATGCCCAGAGCCTCAGGAATCTTTAGTTTCTCATAAAGAATCACTTGAAGCTGTTTAGGGGAATTAATGTTAAACGTCTCACCCGCAAGCTCGTATATCTTCTTCTCATAGGTTTTTGACATCGCATCAAGCTTGACCGAAAGCACGCCAAGATACTCCGCATCGACAAAAACACCCGTTTGTTCCATGCCGGCTAAAATAGGCACCAGGGGCATCTCAATCTCTCGAAGTAGCGTCGTTAGACCCGCCTCTTCAACCTTAGGCCATAGATGTTTATATAAACGAAACGTTAGATCAGCATCTTCCATGGCGTAGCGTGCGAGATCTTTCAAGGGAACGTTTTGAATGCTCTTAGCGCCATCAGCCTGCTTAAGGTTTATCAAACTTGATAACGGAATCTTCTTATAATCAAGATACTTCAATGTACATGTGTCGAGACTATGATCCCTTGAATTTGGTTCCAAGACATAGGAGCAAATCATCGTATCAACGAAAGGACCTTTGACCCGTAGTCCGATATTATTCAGCATTTGAATATCAAATTTCAAATTATGTCCGATTTTTGTCTTCGACGGATCCTCCAAAACCTTTTGAATTTTCTGGAGGACAAGGTCTTTAATTGCACTAAAAGCGCCCCACTCTTCAAAACCGTTCTGTTCAACGAGGGGCACATAAAACCCCTGCTTTTCAGCCGTCGCAAGGCTCATTCCGACAGGAGTGTCTTCAACAACACTAAGCCCCGTGGTCTCTGTGTCGAGACAAAACACCGTGGCTTTTTC
>CAILAO010001062.1 GCA_903832105.1 uncultured Pseudomonadota bacterium
ATAAACACAAATGGAAATAATATCGTTTCTCCAAGAAAGAAAAAAATTGCGAGGAGCAGAAATAGGACGAGTCCCCTAAAAAGAACAAAAGGGGAGTTTGCGAAGATGGTCGCAAACAGACTTGGTTTGTGTGATTCCACTTGGTATTTCGTCGGAATGCACGCCTTTTCCATATAATTAAAGGAAAGCCGGATAAGTGATAAATAGGATGAGACTAGTATGAGCCAAAGGATGAAAAAACATGCGGCATAGCTATTAAAAAACTTGATAAAGGGCTCTAAAAAAACCCAGAATCCGTCAGAACTTGCTGAAAAAACCATCTGCCCCCCCCGACCGGTAAGTAGCCGGACGGCTTCAACAGTATGGTTTGCGTATACCGATAAACCGAATGAGAAGAAAATTTGAGGTAGAACCATTCCGAAAAACACAATATATAAGCTTTGAGGAATGGTGGCTTGAAAGAGTTTGAAGCCCTGTACCAAGACCGAAGATGTTGAAATCGAATTTGTGGGAGCTTCAATCATATCAATAGAACCAAGAGAATCAAAAGGACCAGGATCTGACACATGACCGACGCACAATCTCTCAACGTTACAGAGATTTTTTATAGTATTCAAGGGGAGTCTTTGTTTGCCGGATATCCATGTGCTTTTGTGAGGCTTTCTGGTTGCCCGCTTCGCTGCAAATGGTGTGATACTCTCCATGCCCAAGAGGAATCTCAAGATAGCAAAAAGATGACTTTTTCTGAAGTGCTTTCGACCCTCAGAACGTTTAACTCTAAACTGGTTGAGGTGACCGGTGGAGAGCCTTTGGCGCAGCAGATGACGATTCCATTTCTAAAGCTCTTAATTAACACTGGCTATCGTGTATTGCTTGAGACAAATGGTGCCGAAGATATTGCGTTTGTGCCGATCGAAGTTCATGTGGTCATGGATATTAAATGTCCCAGTAGCGGCATGCATGAGCGAATGAATTTGGCGAATATTGTCCAGTTAAAGCGAACTGACGAAATCAAGTTCGTCATAGGAAGTCATGACGATTTCACTTATGCTGTTAAACTTATCAAAAAGCATTCTCTTCAAGAAAGATGTTCTCTTGTTTTTTCACCGGTGTCGTCAGGACTTCCGTTAGAAGAGCTTGCATCATTGCTGCTTCGAAGTGGTGTTTATGCGAGGCTTCAGGTACAGCTTCATAAAGTGATCTGGGGATCTGATTGTAGAGGGGTTTAATCTGATGTCTCAAGATAGAAATGAACGTTTGCTTGACCAACTTGCCTTTGCTGAGTGCCGTGATACGACTTTTCCATTTAAAAACCCCCCTCTTGTGTTAGACAAAGCTCAAGGTTCTTACATTTGGGACGTGGAAGGTCGACGCTATACTGATCTTTGTGCAGGGTTTGGAGCCCTTCCTTTAGGTCATGCTCATGAATCCGTTATACAGCATCTAAAGAAGGTGTGCTCTGGGCATGCTAAGAATATGCCTGGCATCATCCATGGTTTGGGAGACGTTTATCCTTCGCGCGCCAAAATTGATCTTTTTTTACTACTAAAAAAAATCCTTCCGAAACATCTTGATAAGGGAAGCTTTGCGCTGTCTGGTAGTCAAGCGGTTGAGATTGCGGTTAAGACTGCACTCCTAGCTACAGGCAAGGTCGGCTTCATTGTTTTTCAAGGTGGCTATCACGGGCTTGACCTCGGTGTCCTACCTCTTACTTCGAGAGAAGATTTTAGACAGCCATTTTTACCGTGGATAAAGACTGGTCATGTGAAAACTTTACCTTTTAATTGCGAAAAGTCTGTCGTTGAAAGGGCGCTTAAGGAGCAAAGGAAAGCTGGAGTAGGCACAGCTGGGATTCTTGTCGAGCCGATCCAGGGTCGAGCGGGCGTCATTCCGGCAAAGTGTGGATGGCTTGAGAGTCTTTATGACCTCTCCAAGCAGTACGGCACGTTACTCATATTTGACGAGATTTTTACCGGACTTGGGCGATGCGGTCCTTTGACCCATGCTGAGAAGGTTCCATGTGATCTCCTGTGTCTTGGTAAGGCCGTGGGAGGAGGCTTCCCGCTTTCTGCCTGCTTTGGAACAAAGAAAGCGATGGATGCTTGGCCGAAAAGTTCAGGTGAAGCCTTGCATACCGGGACTTTTTTTGGGCATCCTTTTTCGTGTGAAATCGGCGCTATCACCGTGCAGGCGATTATTAAGGAAAAGCTGCATAGACGCTCCGAAAAGCTCGGAAAGAAAATCTTGCAGGCGATGTGTAAAATGGTCGAAGAGATTTCTATTGTTAGAGAAGTTCGAGGAAAAGGACTCATGATTGCCATTGAGTTCATCAAACCTGGTCTTGGGGTCGTTGCCATGAATCATCTGAGAAAAGAAGGCATTATTGCTTTGGTTGGTGGTTCTGATGGGCGGTGCTTATCACTTACACCACCTCTCAATATTGAAGAAGATATTTTCTTTGAGGCTTTAAATAGGCTAATACACGTTTTGAGGGCGATGACTTAAGTGTGATTTTCATTTCAACAACGTCCATCCAAATTAAAAGAGTAGGCGCAAACCAGCCATAATTTCCAAACCAAACGAGTTCTTTTTATGACCAAGCGCGTTTTTAAGATCACTTTGAGCTATTGCTAAAGACTCGTCGTCAGTTGCAATGTGGCGATCTTCGATTGTGGCTGAGAAGCTTGATGATACGGTGAGAGGGACCAGGGCGTTAACCCCAAAAATCAAACCAAAGGAAGAAGCAAGAAGGAGCGTTCCGTTACCTACGAGCCTTGCCGATATGGCGTTTGCCTTTGAAGTGACATTGACCATTTCTGTTTCCGTGCCAGCGTCGTCGTCCACTAGATTAGCTCTGAAGCTTAGAGATGACATTTCGTAATCAATCCCCATACCAAGATCGAGCCGGAAAGAACTGCTTGATGTGGCAACGTAATACGCATTGAGATATCCACCCATGGACGAGGGGGTTCCACTACTTTTAACAAAAGGTTGCATTTTGTCGACTTCGTAGTCATTTTCAACTGGTTGCGGATAGCTCAATTTTCTGTAATGAAATCCTGGGGAGATCGCAAAGCTGCCGCCTATCGGGATGTCGAACTCAGCCCCTCCGCCAACTTGCGAGCTTGATATTTTTTTCCCAGGCTCCCATACGGCGTCCGGTGTTGTTCCGCTTCCAGGTGTGGGGACATAGTTGATCTGATTAAAAACAACGGGTGTCATTGCTGTATATAGGTAGAAACCCTTTACAGAGAAAGAACCGCCGCCTTTTCTGCCGCCTTTTCCTGTCGAAGCTTTCATGCCTTTTCGGAGACCTTCAAAATTTCCGGCCTTAATTTTCACGATGGCCTTATTGGATTTTGTTTTTACGACAACTCCACAAGCTACTTTTTTCTTTCCTTCAAAAAAACAGATCTTGGCACCTTTGTCAAAGCCATCATCTGAGCCACCATTGATCATGGCAGCTCTCTTTTTCTGATTGATTTTCGTGATTTCAGCGCCATAGACGGCGCCACTTCCAAAAAAGAAGTAAACAAGTGAGCAAAGCACCAGCTTGAAGACGCGATTTTTTAAATAACAGTTCCTATTTTTCAATGCGTCCCGACTTCCAATCATATGTTACAATGAGCCAACTTGGTTGTG
>CAILAO010001063.1 GCA_903832105.1 uncultured Pseudomonadota bacterium
AAGCAGGTATCCATGGTCAAGTAGGCTCGAAATAATATGATTCACTCTATCTCTGCTTCTGACGTTTAATTTTTTAAAAATATTTTTATAAGTGAATTCTTGCTCATGATTTTTGGCGAGTTCGATGAGCAGCCGATCCGTAATTTTTTCACTATCCTTTCGCACAGGTTCAATCCCTCTTTCTACGACCTTCTGAATTTCGATTAAACTCTGCTCTTTCTCCTCAGAAAGAAATGAAAGCGGAAGCCCACCAATTTCAATGTACTTTTGCAGCATTTTTTTCATATTATCTGTCAAAGAGAAATCAAAGTTGTTAAGTTCTTTAAGATCAAATTGAAACAGGATTTTTTGTATTTTTTCGGAAAGTTCCTCCACATTGAATGAACTCAAATGACACATAATTTCCAACGGCGACAGAGGAAAAAGAGTGATAAACTGAGCCCTTCGCTGTAATCTGTTTCTCGCGCTCGTACTGAGATAATGTGGATTTGAGCCAGAAATTATAAAGGAAAGATCACCCTTGTCAAAAGCGTATTTAACAGCGTCAAAAATGTCTTCAGACTTTTGGACTTCATCTACAAATAGCAGCGTGCGTTTTTTTGTTTTAGATCTGATGTAGTTATATATATGTTTGGAGTCTTTTGATACTTCAGCTCTAAAAACGGTGTCGTCTCCAGTGAATTCAAAAATTTCAAATTGTGTTTTTAACTGTTCAAGGCACTTTTTGATAACAGTCGTTTTACCGCAACCAACAATCCCCGCTAGTATAATCCCAGAATCCTGAGGTTGTAAAAAAGCATTCAAAATACTGGTCTCAATTTCTCTTTTAATATAGATCACTTAGAGCCTGCTTTCAGTATTTACAAAAACAAACCAAACATTCTTAAAGGATTTTATCAAAAAAACTCTAAATGCTGAAGAACATTTTTCAAAACAAAAGAGAGGTTTCGATATACGCTGTAGTTACGGCTGGCTAGATAAGAATCTCGTGAACTCTGATCGCTAACTTTGGCAAGTCCAATATTGTTTCAACTTTATTCCATCTTTTCGAATCTCATGAAGAATAGGCGAAAGGTGATTTTCATTAAACTCCCTCTCGGAATAAGTTACGATATCAAAATCAAATCCATTCTTACCAGCAAGTAGCAATAATTGGGCAAAAGCACTACCCTCTTTATTACAAGAATTGTCCAATAAAACGCATATATCAATATTACAGTGGACCCCTAGGTCCAGTCATTTCTTAGGCCGAAATAAGTAAGATCCCATAAATACAAATCGAAGTAGAACCTGTGGAGTTGTGGTAAACGCGTAGCGTTTTCCAAGTGGCTGGGGGCAACACGGAGTGTTGTCCATCAGACACGGCAAATCCACCAGGTTAGCTGTAGCGAAGCGCATATCAATAAGGGTGAAAGTCCCCACGAGAAAACTGAAGCTCACAGTATCTCGGACCGGTTCTCAGGCCCTAGGAGGTAACGACATGGAAGGATAGGAGTGTCCTTCCTGCGAGCCTGCGTTGATTTCCACGCCCTCGTGGGCTCAGATTTCTTGCTAAATCGACCTAACATTCAAAAAACTTAGTGTTTTTTTTGAACGAAATCATACTCTTACTAAATCTCGAAAATGGCGTTTGTTCTTCCTATTCGTCTGCAAGCGCTGTCGCGGTTGACTTCCAGTTATCCGTGGACTTTCACGGGGTGTTCGGATAAGATCCGATCCTGAAAAGGAAGACAGACGGAAGGAAAGGTCATATGTCTGTGAAAGTAGTGATTTTGTGTGGCGGTTACGGTGTCAGGATCAGGGACGTCAACGAAAATCTGCCGAAACCTATGTTGCCTATAGGCCAGAAACCAATTTTGTGGCATATCATGAAATATTTTTCCTCTTTCGGGTTGAATGATTTTATTTTGTGCTTGGGATATAAAGGCCTAACAATCAAAGAATTTTTTTTGAATTACAAGGCGAGTTATTCGGATTTCACGTTGAATGTTAATGAGCCCGAAAAAATAACGTTTGAAAATGAGGAAATTGAAAACTGGCGGATTACTTTTGCGGAAACTGGTTTGGATACCATGACGGGTGGTCGGCTTTTCGCTGTCAAAAAATACCTGGCTGGCGAAGACCTTTTCTGTCTGACCTATGGTGATGCTCTGTCTGATGTCAATATTTTGAGTTTGCTGGATTTTCACAAAAAGCAAAACAGGGTAGCAACACTGACTGGTGTCAAAGCGGAGGGGAGATTTGGGGAAATAAAATTCAGCAACGATGTGATAACTACTTTCAACGAAAAACCAGTCCTAACTGAGGGCAGAATCAACGGCGGTTTCATGGTTTTCAACAATAAAGGAATTTGGGAATACCTAAATGACTCTCCGTCTTTGATTTTGGAAAGAGAACCTTTCGAAAATCTTGTGGCCGATAGGCAGTTTAATGTTTTTCAGCATGATGGATTTTGGCAATGCATGGACAATAGCCGAGAATACGAAAAATTGAATGATCTATGGAGAACTGGAGAAGCGCACTGGAAAAGATGGAAATAGACATTTTGAAGTCGGTTAGATCGACTTTCAAAGACAGACGAGTGTTGCTGACGGGTCATACCGGATTCAAAGGCTCTTGGTTTTCGATGCTGCTCCACAACCTCGGGGCAAAAGCGGACGGATTTGCGCTTGATCCGCCGACGTCACCTAGTTTGTTTGATCTTGCGTGCTGCTCTGATTTTATCAATGATTTTCGTGGGGATATTACAGATTTCGGCCAAGTCAAAAAACAAATTGCGCAATCCAAGCCGGAGATCGTTTTTCATTTTGCGGCGCAATCACTTGTCAGGCTGTCCTATGATTGTCCACATGATACTTTTATGACAAATGTCGTGGGAACGCTGAATGTGCTTGAAGCTGTGAAGCAATGCCCTCATGTAAAAGCGATTGTGGTTATCACTTCTGACAAGGTTTATGAGAACAAAAATTGGATTTACTCCTATAGAGAATGTGATCGAATCGGTGGTCATGATCCCTACAGTGGTTCAAAAGCTTCCGCAGAAATAATGACATCAGTCTATCAGCGCAGTTTTTTTGGAACAGAAGCCAGTCCCACCTGCGCCAGCTGTCGGGCTGGGAATGTGATCGGGGGCGGTGACTATTCAAAAGACCGTTTGATTCCGGATATCTTCCGAGCTTTTGCAGCAGGAGAAAAAATTAAGATACGAAATCCTGATCACGTACGCCCTTGGCAACATGTTTTGGAGCCTTTGTTCGGATATCTATTGTTGGGGAGCAAGTTGCTTTCTTCGGAGGGTGAAAAATATTCAGGCGCGTGGAATTTTGGTCCATCCCAGAAATCCTTTTTGAGGGTCAGTGAAGTTGCTGATGAGTGTTCGCGGATTTTGGGCGGGACTGTTTGGTGTCATGAACCGACGAAAGACGATTACGTGGAGACAGAGATCCTGCACCTATGTTCTGAGAAGGCTTTGTTTGGCTTGAAATGGCGGTCTCAGTGGAACATCGACGAAACTCTGGCACGAACTGTTAATTGGTATCGTCTCTTGATGAAAGGTGAACCAGCAAGGGACTTGTGCTTGAGAGACATCAACGATTATTTCCAGATATTGTGCAAAAAAGGCATTTCTCCATGATTTCTTCGTCAGAACATTCGGCTTCTGAGATCCGTATAAAATGCCTGGACATGGTTCATCGCAGTAATGCCAGTCATATTGGTAGCTGCCTATCGGTCTGCGATATTTTGGCGGTGCTCTATGAGCATTTGCGAAGAAAATACAAAATAGATTCGGATGGAATCGTCGAACGGGTTATGAAAATCTCGAAATAGCGACACAAAAATATTAGCGAGGATGCCTTGGATATTTCGATAATAAAACATGACAAATGCAGGTTGTGTGGTTCCAAGAAAGTGGTTCGTTTTTTGACGCTCGATGGACTACCCTTGACAGACAATCTTCTCACTAAGAAGGAGTTGGGGACCGAGTTTATTTTCCCACTTGATCTTTACGTTTGTGAGGAATGCTTTCTGGTGCAAACACTTCACGACGTCAACGTCGGTGAATACTATAAGGATTATTTGTATTCGATTTCTTTTTCCGAGTTTGCTAGAAGATTTGCTGAGCTTCTGGCAAAAAGGCTCGTGGAAAAGTATGGGTCTGCCGTCGAATTGAACGTGATCGACATAGGCGGTGGTGACGGTTTGCAGCTCGAATACTTCAAGAAACTTGGGGCAAACGTTTTTTGCATAGAACCGTCGGAATATCTTTCAAAAATCTCAAGGGGCAAAGGCATAGATACGGCTTCTTGCCTATTTACCTTCGACACGGTACAGAGAATCCCTGAAAAATATCTTCCAGCCAATATTGTTGTAAGCAGTTACACATTTGATCATGTTTCGGATCCAAAAGATTTCTTGAAGGCCATTAGAAAAATAATCGATCGGGAAAAGGGTGTTGTGGTTATCGAGGTTCATGATTTCGAAAAAATCAGGAATAGACGAGAATACTGCCTGTTTCAGCATGAGCACACGACCTATTATACGACCGCGACACTGCAGAATGTGTTAGCATCTGAGCATTTTGTGCTGTTGGAAACAGAAATACTGACCAATCAGGAAAAACGAGGCAATTCATTGTTGGTCGTGGCGGCTCCAGAAGAGTCCATCTGGGCAAGAGAAGCCAAGAATAAAATTTCTCTCAACGAGTATTGCAAAACCTCCACTTACGAAAAGTTTGGGATTGAAATTAAAGAATCCTTGCAAAAGTTTCGAAGCTATGTCGAAAAAAGGACAAATGAAGGGGTTGTTTTGGCGGGTTTTGGCGCTGCTGGGCGCGGTATCTTGTCGTTAGCAGCAAGTGAGGTGTCTTTTCCAAAAATACGCTGTATGTTTGACAACAATAGGTCAATTCACAGCTACTATACTCCAAGATCTCATGTGCTGATTGAAAGTCCGGAAAAGATTGAAGACTTCGGCGTTAATGAGATCATAGTCTTTTCTTACGGATACTTTGGTGAGATTAAAAACTCCCTTAAAGGTTTTATCGAAAATGGCGGGAAACTGACTTCATTGCTGGAAGTGATTTGACATGAGAGTTTTGTTGACCGGTGCCAGTGGATTCATAGGGTCCCATTTAACAAAGGTGCTTTTGGCCAAAAAGTGCGAAGTATGCGTATTGGTGCAGCCGGAAAGCGATTTGCGAAGAATTAGCAGCGTTCAACATAAGATAAAAACAATTTTTTGCGACTATCAGAAAATTGAGGAAATAGAAGGTGAAATAAAAAAATATGATCCGGACATCTGTTATCACCTAGGATGGTGGGGGGCAAGCTCAATCAAGTTTCGAAATGAGGCCCGGCAGATATATGAAAACATTGAGCAGGGCTTGAAGCTCGTTGAAGCGGTCGGCAAAACAAGATGCAAAAAATTTATCGGTCTGGGTTCTGTGTTGGAATACGGTGACTATCCTGTGCCGGTGAACGAGTTTCAGATTTGTTCACCAAAATGTGTTTATGGCGCCGGAAAATTGGCTTTCTCTATTCTTGCCGAGCGGCTGTGTGATTTGAAGAACATGAAACTCGTGTGGTTCAGACTTTTTTGGTCCTATGGCCCTGACGATCATGAAAATCGTTTGATCCCTTATGTCATTACCAGTTTATTGAGGAAAGAAGAGGCGCGGCTCACAATGTGTGAGCAATGGTGGGATTATATTTATGTCGACGATGTTACAGATGTCCTTTTTCGTGCAGGCGTTGAACCTCATTTTGGGGGAACATTTAATCTCGGATCCGGAACATCACAAAGACTAAAAGATACAGTCGAATTTTTACGGGCCGTAATTGACTCAAATGTTCCGGTCGGTTATGGAAAAAGACCGTATGAGGAAAATCAGATCATGCATCTAAGGGCTGATGTAGGCAAATTGCGTGACGCCTTAAAGTGGAGCCCGAGAGTATCTTTAGAAGACGGATTGAAAAGAACAGTGGAATGGAATAAAAGCAGAAGGGCAAGTCTGTCGCCAAAGGACTAATTTGGAGAATATGAGTGGTATGGTGAAAGAAAAAAACGTCTATTTGTGGCACAACACACTATGTTCGACATATCTTATTGATCTGAAAAAGATGGAAAATATCTTTAGGTTGAATGGTTGGAAGGTTTCGAAAGACCCGCAAGACGCAGATCTTGTTGTGCTGGGCTCGTGCGGAAGTTTTATGAACGTGATTGAAGATTTTGAAAGAAAATATGAAGAAGTATGTGAAATGAAAAAAAGAGTTGCCATTTACGGTTGTCTGCCGCTCATTGCACCGGAAAAATTTCGACCAAACGGTGTGATGGCAAAATTTGATTTTTTCATACCTGCAACAAACCCTGAAATGGTAGAAAAAATATTTGATGAATTAACTGTGAAATGGAATGACCTCAAAGAACCGGGTGAATTCAGGTTAGAAGATTATCGAAACTACAGGCCAGAAAGAAAATTTGTTGTTGTGCAAAAAGGTTGCAGCGCTACTTGTACTTTTTGTCCGCACAAAGTGGGGATCGGACCTCATGTTAGCAGAGAAAAAAATGGTATCATTGACGAGATCAGGGGATATATCAGAAATGGGGCCAAAATCATATTTATTGAAGGAAGGGATACGGGTTCCTGGGGCACAGATTTGGCTCCAAAACAAAATTTCGGGGATTTGTTGAACGCCATACTGTCGTTAGATGGAGATTTTGAGGTTCACATTAATCAATTGGGTGGTAATTGGCTGGTTGCTCATGGTGATGAACTAGTTACCAGGCTGAAAAGCGAGAAAATCACAAATGTCCACATACCAATACAAACTGTTAGCCCGCGACTTCTGAGGTTGATGGGACGAGACGAAAGAATTGCGGAAATGGAGCCGTATCTGATGGATTTGAAAAAGTCATCACGAAAAATGCTCCTCCGCACGGATATTATTATTGGGTTTCCGACAGAGACTATGGACGAACTCAAAGCAACGTTGGAGTTCGTAAGCAAGCTGTTTGATGAGGTAGCTTGTCATGGATTCGAGCTTCATCCGAACACTGAAATTGCTCGGCAAACTGTCGAATTTTTCGATAGGGCTGAAATTGACGAGAGAATCCAATATGCCCTGGACTATTTTGCAGAAAACTATCGTGGCGTTATTCACCGGGGAGGACAGGATTCAGCTAGCCTTGTGGCCAGAGAGCACAAAATCAAGGAAATATGCCTCAGCATGCAAGGAAAAGCAGAAAAAAGTCAGTAACATATTCACTTTTTGAAAGAGTAGATGAACGTGAGAGAAGAAAAAAAACCATTGGTCACAATCATGGTGCCGGCATATAACGAGGAGGAAAATCTCCCTGAGCTTTATAAGAGATTAAGTCATGTTTTGGCCAAACTGGAATCCGAATACCAGTTCGAGTGCCTTTTGATTGACAATGGTAGTCATGATCAAACCGAGAGAATCGCTTTAGAATTCACGAAAAAAGACAATCGTTGGAAATACATCAGGTTCAGTCGCAATTTTAGCATCGTCGCGTCGTTGACAGCGGCAGTTTTTTATGCAAAAGGTGTCGCTCTTGTCTATCTCTTCAGCGATCTGCAGGACCCGCCTGAGGCCATACCTGAAATGCTTGAAAAATGGCGGCAGGGATACGATGTGGTTTATGGCGTGGTTAGGGAAAGACACGATAGTGGGTTGCTGAAGACTGTTGGCGCACGGCTTTTTTATAGGCTTCTATTCTGGTGCAGCGAATTGAAGATACCTGCGAATGCAACCGATTTTAGATTGATTTCCAGGCCGGTCATGGAGGCTTTGAAAGGCTGTGGCGAAAGAGTCAGGTATATGAGAGGTTTGATATTTTGGACTGGCTTCAGGCAAACCAGCTTTGTTTATGATAGATCACCCAGGAAAAGAGGTCGGTCGACTGCCGATGTGTTGTTCTGTTTTAGGTTCGCAATAACGGCAATTACCATTTTTAGTTCAAAGCCTTTGCACATCATGAGCGTGTTGGGAATGGTTATGATGCTCCTAGGCTTTTTCGGCGCAAGCGCCTACTCCGTTTTTTATTTTCTGCACAGTTTTCATTTGATAGGTGTGTTTAACCCGCCATCGCCGGGATGGACGACAATGATTCTGATAATTCTTTTCTTGGGTGGAATGCAGTTTTTGTTTTTGGGGTTGTTGGGTGAGTATATTGGTAATGCCTATACTGAGCTGAAAAACAGGCCTCTTTGGATCGTTGAAAAGACCGCTGGTTTCAAGGAAAACGATCCTGTTGGAGATTATGAAGTCAGACAACCAAGCGTGATTTGTTCTTCTCGCGTGATATGATCATTTCCGTTTATTGGCTTTTGACGCATTTGCTGTCAAGCAGCGAAACCTCAAAAAGATGACTTTTTGTTAGGAAAGAATGCCTGCAAGTTGATACGAGCAAATCGAACGGGTCGTTTTCGATGACAAGGGCTGTGCTGGGCACAGGGAGTCTGTCTCTGCTGTCGATCAGCATTTTCACTGCACAGATCGAGAATCGTGCGTTTTGCACCAGCCCTTCTTTGAAAAACCTTCGGTAACCAGCATCTTTTTCGACTTTCAAACCTTGGGAATGGGTCCAGGTAGTGAATAGTCCTGGTTTCAGACTTGAATAAAAGTAGCCAGCCGGAAAGTCGTTATAAAAAATGATCTTGTCGCAGTGTCTTTCAATACCAGTCAGACCGTTTAGGAGACTCGAGTTCAGATCTGATTTTTCTTTGGTGGTGAATATTCCCGAAAAAGGGCCGCTGGTTATCAGGTGTTGCAATTTGAACAGCGAAGAATCTCGGTAGAAGAAAGAAAAAGTCCCCACTAACAACGTAAACGTGTAGACAAGCGTCAACACAAAAAACAGGACTCTGGTCAGAGCTCTGTTCGGCGACTGCGCAGTCGAGTCGGCTACATAGCAGTAAAACAAGATAAAACTGACCAGTACACCTGGGGTTGCACCAACAAAAAAATT